>JAIMBH010000006.1 GCA_023511485.1 Bacillota bacterium
GAGTATATGATGACGCCAGGGCCCACACCGGTTCCGGCAGAGGTTTTATTGTCGCAGGCAAGACCGATGTTCCATCATCGCACGCCGAAATTCTCAGAGCTTCTTGCCTTTGTTGAAGACGGTTTGAAGTATATATTCGAGACCAAAAATGACGTGCTCATTTTCTCGTCATCGGGGACCGGCGTTATGGAATCGTCGGTGGTAAATCTTTTGTCTGCTGGGGATAAGGTCATCTGTTGCTCCAATGGCAAGTTTGGGGATCGGCTGGTCAAATTAAATGAAACCTACGGCATGAATGTAATCAAGCTCGAGTATCCTTGGGAGCAAGTCGTAAACCCCGAGGATATCAAGCGTGAGCTTGATGCGAACCCGGATGTTAAGGCGGTCTTTGTTGTGCAAAGCGAAACATCGACCGGCGTCTTAAACGATGTTAAGTCGATTGGCGAGATAGTCAAAAATTACGATGCTGTTCTGGTAGTAGATTCGATTACCGGTATCGGGGCAGTTGAATGCAAGACAGATGAGTGGAATCTCGATGTTGTTATGACCGGCTCTCAGAAGGGCCTTATGATGCCGCCAGGGTTGGCCGCTGTGTCGGTTAGCGAGAAGGCATGGGCCGCAACTGAGAAGTCTACGCTTCCAAAGTTTTATTTTAGCTGGAAGAAATCGGCCGATTCGCTGCATAAGGCGGAGCCGACGACGCCATTTACACCTCCGGTATCGCTTATTGTTGGGCTTGGAGAAGCTATTAATTTGATGCGCAGTGAAGGCCTTGAAAATATAATCAGGCGTCATGCGGTTCTTGCTGAGGCGACAAGGGCGGGAGTCCAGGCAATGGGCTTAAAGCTGTTTGCTCCGCCTGAGGGTAGGGGCAATGCTGTAACGCCTGTTTGGGTGCCCAAGGGCATCGACGGCGGAAAGCTTGTGAAAGGCCTCAAAAACAAATACGGCATAACGATTGCAGGCGGTCAGGACCATCTTAAAGGAAAGATATTTAGAATAGGCCACCTGGGATATTTCGATAGATTTGATATTATGACTACGCTGGCCGGAACAGAGATGGTACTCTCTGATTTGGGCTATCCGGTAGCATTGGGCGTTGGAGTCCAGGCTGCCGAGAAGGTCTTTATGGAAAATCCATTCTAGAAACTAGATACTAGAAACTAGATATTAGAAACTAGACTGTGAAGGTCTAGGGTGAGGGCCATAGGGTCTTTAGCTTCTAGAAGGTGGAGTTGAAAAAAGATTTTATCTAGTCTCTAGTTGGCCCGGTGGGCGACATGGTTTCTAGTTTATGATTGGGGAGGGAATTAAAATTAAAGTTCTGGTTAAAGAGAAGATTGCTCAGGCAGGAATAGATAAGTTGAAAGCCGCCGGTTTTAAAGTTGACGTGAAAACCGATATGTCGGCGGATGAGCTGCTTGATGAGATAGGCAAATATGATGCACTGGTTATTAGGAGTGCGACCAAAGTAACTGAGGATGTTATTGAACGCGCCGATAAGCTGAAAGTCATCGGTCGGGCCGGAATCGGTGTCGACAACGTTGATCTTGAAGCAGCAACAAAACGGGGCATCATCGTTGCTAACGCACCGCAGAGCAATATTATATCTGCGGCAGAGCATACAATTGCCTTGATGATGGCTTGCGCCAGGAATATCCCCCAGGCAAATGCATCTGTGAAGATGGGCAAGTGGGAGAGAAACAAGTTTCAGGGCGTTGAGGTTTATGAGAAGGTCTTGGGCATCATTGGCCTTGGCCGCATCGGAACCTTGGTAGCAACCAGAGCACTTGGTCTTGGTATGAGGGTGCTGGCTTACGACCCGTACGTGTCAAAAGAGAGATTTGCTCAACTGGGCATTGAAAGAGCCGGCACAGTAGATGACGTGCTTAAAGAGGCTGATTTTTTAACGGTTCACCTCCCGAAAACAAAAGAGACGATCGGCATGATCGGTGATCGTGAGTTTGCCATGATGAAAGACGGCATCAGGCTTGTTAATACGGCCAGGGGCGGCATTTATCAGCTCGAGCCTTTGGTTAATGCGATAAAGACAGGAAAAGTTGCGGCTATTGGCGTGGATGTTTTTGATGAGGAGCCACCTGTTGGCAACCCGCTGCTTGAGTTTGATCAGGTGATTTGCACGCCTCACCTCGGAGCATCCACTGTTGAAGCGCAGGATAGGGCGGGCACCCAGATTGCCGAACAGGTAATCGCGGGTCTAAAAGGCGAGTTTGTAAGTAATGCGGTCAATATCCCGCTTGTATCGGTTGAGGCGATGGAGGCGGTGAAGCCTTTCCTGCCGCTTGCTGAAAAATTAGGCAAGATGTTCAACAAACTTGCCGAGGAAGGGATCCACTCGCTGGATGTTGAGTATGTAGGCCCGATATCTAAATACGATACCAAGCTCTTGACCATAGCTGTTCTCAAAGGGGTCTTTGATGGCGTTGTTGAAGAGCAGGTTAACTATGTAAATGCGCCGGTTTTTGCTGAGGAGCGGGGCATTGAGGTCAATGAGAGCAAAAAATCTTCCTCTCAGGATTACATCAATGTAATCCGGTTGAAAGGACGTGATGGCGGCGACGATGTAATGGTCGCCGGTACGCTAGTTGGCAAGAAAAATCAGGAGCGATTCATTAATATCTATAAATTTGATATAGATATGGTTCCATCCAAGTATATGGCGTTCTTCAGGTATGAGGATGTCCCCGGCATGATCGGAAAGGTTGGAACAATACTTGGCCAGCATAACATCAACATCGCAAATATGCAGGTTGGCCGAAAGAAACTCGGCGGCGAGGCTCTGATGGGTGTAAATGTTGATACCCCAATACCCGATGAAGTTATCGAAGAAATAAAGATAGCCGCCGGCATTAGTTTCGCAAAGTTTATGGTGCTATAAAGTAGGTCTAGAATTTGGGGCAAGCGGTTAGCTCTCAGCTTTTTGAGTTATTCGTCTTTAAGTTGATGGCTAAAAGCTGAGAGCTATTAAGCAATTTTGCATTTATCCTGTAAGGTGGTAGTGTCTTATGACTATAGATAAAAATCGCATATACCTTTTCGATACAACTTTACGAGATGGTGAGCAATCTCCAGGAATAAGCTTGAGCACCAGGGAGAAGCTAGAGATAGCTGACCAGTTAGCTAAACTTGGCATAGATGTCATAGAGGCGGGGTTTCCAATAACTTCTCCAGGAGATTTTGAGGCGGTAAGTGCTATCGCTGAGAAGGTGCGTAAACCGGTAATCGCCGCACTGGCAAGAGTCATTGATGCCGATATAGACAGGGCTGCAGAAGCTTTAAAGAAGGCTGAGCGTCCGCGTATCCACACCTTTGTTATGTCTTCAGATATACAAATAGAGCGTCAGCTTAGGAAAACGAGAGAAGAAGTGCTCAAGATGGCGGTGGCGGCTGTTAAGCGGGCAAAGTCTTATTTCGAAGATGTTGAGTTTTCGCCGATGGACGCAACCCGCGCCGACTTTAATTTTCTCTGCAAGCTTGTCGAGGCGACCATTGAAAGCGGGGCGACAGTTATAAATATACCTGATACGGTTGGATATGCGACACCTGACGAGTTCGGGAGGCTAATAGCCGATCTTTTCAAAGCGGTCCCCGCATTGAACGATGTCATAGTTAGCGTACATTGCCATAATGACCTTGGTATGGCGACTGCAAATGCGCTAGCCGCTATTATAAACGGGGCTACGCAAGTTGAAGGTACGATCAATGGCATTGGGGAGCGTGCAGGGAATACCGCACTTGAGGAAATTACGATGATACTTGATACGAGACGCCAAACTCTCGGCAAGTATACGAACATAAAAACAGAGGAAATCGCAAAAACAAGTCGTCTGGTAAGCAGTCTAACCGGGTATCAAGTGCAGTTTAACAAAGCGATTGTCGGCAAAAACGCGTTTGCTCACTCCTCTGGCATTCACCAGGACGGCGTGCTTAAAGAACGCGCAACATTTGAGATCATCGACCCCAAGAAGGTCGGCATAAGCGAGAGCGCGCTTGTTCTTGGCAAAACGTCGGGAAGACACGCGTTCAGAAAGCATCTGGAATCCTTGGGATATCAGCTTGCCGATGATGAGCTTGAAAAGGCATTCGAGCGGTTTAAAGACCTGGCCGACAAGAAGGCAGAAATAACTGATATCGATTTAGCGGCGATACTGGCCGATGAGGTCAGGACTGCCTCGGATGTATACACACTTGAGTATATCCACGTTTGTAGTGGCACCGATACCACGCCTACTGCGACTGTTCGGCTTCGAAAAAATGGTGAGGTAATTGAGAAAACCTCCATTGGCGATGGCCAGGTTGACGCAGCTTGCAAAGCGATTAAGCGGGCGACCGGTGTAAGGGGCGAGCTCATTAGCTACAATGTTAACTCAATTACTGAGGGTCTTGACGCTCAGGGTGATGTTACCATCCAACTGGAGATTAATGGCAAATCTGTGCTAGGTAGGGGTGTTAGCACAGACATTATTGAAGCCAGCGCCAGAGCCTATCTTAACGCAATCAATAAAGCATTGAGTAGTTAAGAAACAATTAGCAATTAGCTTTAAATAGTCTGACTACTGAAAGCTGACAGCTGTCAGTAGTCAGTTAATACCATTGCAGAAATGACCATCATTGGTCGATATTAGAGCGATAGCAAGTAAGCAAAAGAAACGGAGTAGCGAATATGGGGATGACTATAACTGAGAAAATTCTTGCAGCCCATGCAGGAAAAGACAAGGTAAGTCCCGGCGACTTGGTTAATATACGGTTAGATCTTGTTCTGAGCAATGACATAACGGCTCCAATTGCGATAAAGCAGTTTAAAGAGATAGGTGTCGAAGAAGTTTTTGATAAGGATAAAGTGGTTATGGTACCCGATCACTTTGCGCCTAATAAAGATATCGATTCGGCTGAGCAGTGCAAGATGGTAAGGATGTTTGCCCATGAGCAAGATCTTACCAACTACTTTGAAGTAGGAAGGATGGGTATTGAGCACGCACTTCTTCCTGAGCAGGGCCTTGTTCTGCCAGGAGATGCAGTTATAGGTGCGGATTCTCATACTTGCACCTATGGTGGCCTTGGTGCGTTCTCAACTGGGATGGGAAGTACCGACATTGCAGCTGCTATGGCAACGGGAGAGACATGGCTTAAAGTCCCGTCGACAATCAAGTTTGTTTTTAACGGTACGCTTAACCCGTGGGTTTCGGGGAAAGACCTTATTCTTTATACAATAGGTCAAATTGGGGTAGATGGCGCGCTCTATCAGGCGATGGAGTTTACCGGAGAGGCGATATCTGCTCTCTCGATGGACAGCAGGTTTTCCATGTGCAATATGGCGATCGAGGCGGGCGGCAAATCAGGCATTATCGAGCCTGATCAAAAAACACTTGAGTATATACAAGGTCGCTCAAACCGTGAGCACTCTATCTATAAGAGCGATAACGACGCCGAGTATGCAGGCGTATATGAGTGGGATGCCCGCAACATCGAGCTGCAGGTCGCATTCCCACATCTACCATCAAATACTCGCGGCATAAGCGAAGTTGGGGAGATTATTATTGACCAGGTAGTTATCGGTTCATGCACGAACGGTAGACTCGAAGATTTAAGAATCGCAGCACAAATTCTTAAAGGTCGTGAAGTGAA
Organism: Bacillota bacterium; assembly: GCA_023511485.1. Classification (NCBI taxonomy): domain Bacteria; kingdom Bacillati; phylum Bacillota; species Bacillota bacterium. The sequence goes on from JAIMBH010000006.1 coordinate 5,647, forward strand.
TAAGAAGGTTCGCTGTATTATTATTCCTGCCACTCAGGAGATCTATCGCCAGGCTATGAGAGAAGGTCTGCTGGATATATTTATTGAAGCCAAAGCGGCCGTAAGTACGCCGACATGTGGTCCCTGCCTTGGTGGGCATATGGGTATTCTTGCAAAAGGCGAGAGAGCCCTCGCAACCACCAACAGGAACTTTGTTGGCCGTATGGGCCATCCGGAGAGCGAAGTTTACTTAAGCGGTCCCGCAGTTGCAGCGGCTTCGGCAATAGCAGGCAAGATTATTGGCCCAGAACAGCTGTAGGGTTGAAGGACTGCAGTTCGGGGGTCAGGGTGAAGAAGTTCCCCTCCCTTAAGAGGAGGGGTTAGAGGAGGGTAAGACCCGCGTCTCTAGTCCTCATACCATAAACTAAACCGGAGGTTTTGATGAATTATAAAGGCAAAGCTTGGAAATTCGGGAGAGATATCGATACAGATTTAATAATACCTGCGCGTTACTTGAAAACTAGCGATCCGGCGGAACTTGGCAAGCACGCTATGGAAGATGCCGACCCCGAGTTTGTTAGCAAGATAAGCATAGGCGACATTATTGTAGCCGAGGAGAACTTTGGCTGCGGCTCATCAAGGGAGCACGCGCCGATTGCAATTAAGGCAGCTGGTATATCCTGCGTAATTGCCAAATCTTTTGCTAGGATATTTTATCGCAATGCGATTAATATGGGTCTTCCTATCCTGGAGAGCCCAGAGGCAGTAGACGGTATTAATCCTGGAGATGAAGTTCAGGTTGATACAGATAAAGGCGAGATAGCCAATCTTACAACCGGCGAAGTATACCAGGCAAAGCCTTTTCCAGAGTTTATTAGCAATATCATCCGTCAGGGCGGACTGATAAATTACGTAAAAGATAAGGTAAAAAGCAAGCCGGCAGCCCTATAAGCCAGAGAGTAGAGTGTTAGGTTACAAGCCGATTAAGATTATAAAAAGGTGGAGGAGATAAATTGTATAAGATTGGAGTTATGCCCGGTGATGGAACCGGTCCTGAAGTCATAAGGGAAGCATTAAAAGTTTTAGAGGCGGCAAGCGAGGTCGCGGGCTTTAGCTACGAGCTAGTTCACTACGATTTTGGTGGTGACAGGTATTTGGCAACCGGCGAGATTCTGCCCGATTCTGCAATCGAGGAATTCCGTCAGCTGGATGCAATCCTGCTTGGTGCAATTGGTCATCCAGATGTCAAACCAGGAATTCTTGAGAAAGGCATTCTTTTAAGGACAAGGTTTGAGCTTGACCAGTATATAAACTTAAGGCCGGTAAAACTCTATCCGGGCGTTTACACGCCGATCAAAGATAAAGGTCCTGAAGACATAGATTTTGTTGTAGTGCGTGAAAATACAGAGGGTCTTTATGCCGGTGCGGGTGGTTTTTTAAAAAAAGGAACACCTGATGAAGTGGCCGTGCAGGAGAGCATAAACACGCGCAAAGGTGCGGAGCGCTGCATCCGCTATGCCTTCAACTACGCCCGAGAGCGTAACAAAGAAAAAAAACTCACCCTTTGCGGTAAGACCAACGTTTTAACGTATGCATTTGACCTCTGGGAGCGTGCATTCTACGATGTAGCGAAGGAATACCCGGATATTAAGACAGATTATGCGCATGTTGATGCAATCTGCATGTGGTTTGTTAAAAACCCGGAGTGGTTTGATGTCGTTGTGACAGACAACATGTTTGGTGATATTATCACGGACCTTGGTGCGATGATTCAAGGCGGTATGGGAATTGCTGCAGGCGGAAATATCAACCCTGAAGGCGTTTCGATGTTTGAGCCTATCGGCGGCTCTGCCCCGAAATATACGGGCATGAACATAATAAATCCGCTGGCTGCAATCTCGGCCGCTCAGCTAATGCTTGAGCATCTTGGCCAGAAGGATGTCGCAAAGAAGATCGAAGCAGCCGTTATGAAGGTCACAGGCGAGAAACTAAAGAGCCTTGCCGCTGGCCAGATGGGATATAGCACGTCCGAGGTCGGCGATATGGTCGCTAATTTTGTGAGAGAAGGATAGTTAATTTAGAATTACGAATTTCGAATGTCGAAATAAAATCTCCTCCCTTGAGGGGAGGGGCTAGGGGAGGGTGAAGCCCACGTTACTTACCCTCATCCTAAGAGCTAGCGGCTAGGAGCTCAGAGCTAATTGGGAGGTAAAGCAATATGCCTATTGAGAAAGTTGATAAGATATGGCTAAACGGAGAGTTTGTGGACTGGGACAAAGCGCAGGTACACGTATTGACCCATGCCTTACATTATGGGTCGGGCGTATTTGAGGGCATTAGGGCGTATGAAACTCCCAGAGGCACTGCGGTGTTTCGTCTAACTGAGCATATCAAGAGGCTTCATGACTCAGCGAAAGTATATATGATGCCGGTGCCGTATTCGGTTGAGGAGCTTGTCAAGGCCACAAAAGAGCTCGTAAGCATCAATGGGCTTAAGAGCTGCTATATTCGACCAATTGTTTATAGAGGTTACGGCGAGATGGGTTTAAACCCTCTTAACGCACCGGTCGATGTTGCCATTGCGATGTGGTCCTGGGGAACCTACCTTGGTGACGACGGGCTCAAAAATGGTATAAGAGCGATGATCTCCTCATTCAGAAGGATAGATCCGAACTCTCTGCCGCCCGCCGCAAAAGCCACAGGGCAATATATAAACTCAATTCTTGCTAAACTGGAGGCTATCTACAGCAACTACGAAGAGGCAATCATGCTTGATTCCAGGGGGTTTGTTTCAGAAGGAACCGGCGAGAATATATTCGTGGTCAAAAACGGCGTTATCCATACGCCATCGACTGCATCGAGCATACTGGAAGGTATAACCAGAGATACTGTGATGGAGCTGGCAAGAGATATGGGCTTTGAAGTGGTCGAGCGCGATCTTGTAAGGTCTGACCTCTTCTTAGCCGATGAGATATTCGTAACTGGAACTGCAGCTGAGATAACGCCTATTAGAGAGGTAGACAAGCGGGAGATAGGCAAACCCGGCCCGGTTACGGTTGCGCTTCAGGAAAAATTCTTTGCGGTGGTAAAGGGCGAAGATGAGAAATATTCTCACTGGCTAGAGCATATAGAAGTGGAGGAAAAATCCCCCGCTTTTTAACTATCAGCCTTCAGCTTTCAGCTGCCGCTTAAAGATAAAGGAATTAAAAGCTGATGGCTGAGTGTTGCTAGCTGATAACTTTTTCGAGGAACGAGGAATCATGGCAGAAGTCAAACTATACGACACAACACTAAGAGATGGTTCGCAGCGCGAGAGGATATCGTTTTCCGTAACGGATAAACTGAAAATTACTCGCGAGCTAGATAAGCTTGGTATTCACTATATTGAAGGCGGTTGGCCAGGTTCCAATCCAAAGGATACCGAGTATTTCCAGCGTGTGCGCGATTTGCGGCTTAATAATGCAAAGATAATTGCGTTTGGAAGCACCCGGAGAAAAGATATAAGAGCTGAAGACGATTCCAATTTGAAAGCACTTGTCGCTAGCGGCGCTGCCGGTGCATGTATAGTTGGCAAATGCTGGCATATCCATGTTGAGAAGGCTTTAAGAACCACACGCGAAGAGAATCTCAATATGATCTTTGATTCAGTTGCTTATCTAAAGAAAAATGGTCTTGAGGTGTTTTTTGACGCCGAGCACTTTTTTGATGGATTTAAAGACGACCCGGATTATGCGCTCTCTGCACTAAAGGCAGCGGAGGATGCCGGCGCCGATTGGCTGGTTCTTTGCGATACAAACGGCGGTACGATGCCCTTCGAAATCAAGGATATTATCGAGGCGGTGATGCAAAAAGCCAAAGCTCCAATCGGAATACACACGCATAACGATTCGGAATGTGCAGTCGCAAACTCGATAATCGCTGTGCAGGCGGGGGCAACCCAGGTGCAGGGCACCATCAATGGCTATGGCGAGCGCTGCGGTAATGCAAATCTGTGCTCAATAATACCGGCGCTTCAATTGAAGCTTGGCATCGAAGTTGTTTCAGCTGAGCAGCTAAAGCTGCTGACTGAAGTATCGAACTTCGTAAGCGAGATTGCCAATCTAAGTCCTTACCCACATCAGGCCTACGTTGGCCAGAGTGCTTTTGCACATAAGGCGGGACTTCATACAAGCGCAGTCGAACGTGAAGAGAAGGGTTATGCACATATCGACCCAAGTCTGGTCGGAAATATCCAGAGAGTCATTGTTTCTGAACTTGCCGGAAGAAGCACCATTGTTCTTAAAGCCCAGGAACTGGGCATTGACCTTTCCGGCGAGCCGCACAAAGTAAACGATATCCTTAACCGCATAAAGGGCTTAGAGCATGTCGGATACCACTTCGAGGCGGCTGACGCGTCTCTTGAGATATTTCTGCGGAAATCATTGGGCATTCATCCCCAGTTCTTTAAACTTGAACGATTTAGGGTAATCATGGAGAAGCGCGAAGACGGCAAAGTGGCAACTGAGGCTACAATCAAGCTTCAAGTTAGCGGTAAGACGGTTATCGAGACTGCAGAGGGAAATGGCCCTGTAAACGCGCTTGATGGTGCCTTAAGAAAAGCTATACAGTCAGTTTACCCGGCGCTTGCTGACATCGAACTTAACGATTTTAAGGTCCGCGTACTTGACGAAAAGAAGGGCACAGGTGCAGTTACCAGGGTTCTTATCGAGAGCGGTGATGGCAAAAAAACCTGGGGCACTATCGGCGTATCGGAGAATATTATCGAGGCGAGCTGGCAAGCCCTGGTTGACAGTATCGAGTACGGGCTAATGCATAAGAGGGTGCACGAAGAGAACGGACTTAATGGTCTCGGTGCATAAGATGGTGAACGATATTCTCGCGTTCACCTTGGCATAAAACCGTTCATTTACCCTGTTACAGTTATTAGGGCATAAGAGTAGCGCATAAGAGTTATGTTTCGAAGGAGGACGTTTTGAAATACGTTCGGTTCTCATATGGTGGGCCGGTTTATTATGGGATTTTAGAGGGCGATACCGTCAGGCAAATCGATGGAACTCCTTTTCGACCTTTCATACCAACTGAGAAAATATATCCGCTTGAAAAGGTGAGGCTTTTTGAGCCAACTATCCCATCAAAAGTAGTAGCGGTTGGCCTAAATTATACTGATCATGCGCATGAACTCGGCATGGAGATTCCTGATGAGCCGCTGATTTTCCTTAAGCCTCCATCGTCGGTAATTGGAACCGACGAGTCAATTATTTATCCCAGCATGAGCAAGCATGTTGAGTATGAGGCTGAGCTTGCAATTGTAATGAAAGAGGTAGCGCGGCATGTGGCGCCTACCAAGGCCCTTGATTACATCCTTGGGTTTGCTTGTGCAAATGATGTGACCGCGCGCGATCTTCAGAAGAAAGATGGTCAATGGACAAGGGCAAAGGGTTTCGACACGTTTTGTCCACTTGGCCCTTGCATAGTAAGTGATATAGATCCACACCACCTCAGTATTGAGCTGAAAGTAAACGGTGAGACCAAGCAGTCATCCAACACAATGAATATGATTTTTAGACCCGAAACTCTTATTTCCTTTATCTCTCACGTTATGACTCTCTGCCCGGGAGACGTTATATTAACAGGGACTCCACCCGGTGTTGGGCCGATAACTCCTGGCGATGAGGTCGAAGTTACGATTCAAGAGATAGGCACGCTAAAGAATAAGGTTATCAAGTTGTAATTTATTAAGTTGTAATAGCCGATAGCTGAAGGCTTAGACATCGCTTATTAAGGTAAGAGGTATCTTATGCCGGAATTGATACAAATCAAAGAGAACATCTACTACCTAACTGATTCCCACCACACAAATATTGGAATCGTCGAGATAGGCGACAACCGGACCGTTGCCGTAGATAGCGGTATGAATGATGCCGATGGCCAGATGATTTTAGCAGCACTAGAATCCAAAGGGCTTGGGCTTGCTGCAATAATCAATACGCACTCTCATGCCGACCACTACGGTGGCAATAACTATCTAGTCGGTGAGACCGCGTGCAAGGTTTATGCGCCGCCTATCGAAGCGGCCATAATGGCCAACCCATCCCTTGAGTCTTTTTATCTCTACGGTGCCTATCCGCCAGCAGAGCTTCGCCAGCCTTTCTTAATGGCAAAAGTATCTCCTGTTGATGTGCTACTAGATGAGCCTGCTGTAAAGATAGGTGACATGACCTTTGATATAGTTACACTTAAGGGGCACTCTCCGAATCAGATTGGAGTCGTTGTCGACGGCGTATTTTTTTGTAGCGACAGCGTATTTTCTTCCAGGGCATGGGAGCGCTTGGTTCTGGTTTATGCAATGGACATTGGTGAGACGATTAAGTCCATTGAGAAGTTAAAGAAAGTGCAAGCTGAGAGCTTTGTACCATCTCATGATGTGCCAACAGGCGATATTACAGAGCTGGTTGATTTAAATCTAGCCTGGGTTCAGTCGATTATCGATAGTCTTCTTAAAATCATCCGCATGCCGAATGATACTGCGACCATTCTGCGAGAAATATGCGACAAATACGGCCTTAAAATTCGCAATCTGCAGCAATACTATCTTTGTTTAGACACCTTAAAAGCGTACCTTAGCTTTCTCTTGGAAAAAGGTCTGGCCACTTACGAATTTGCCGCAAACCGCCTCATATGGCGATCTGTAGGGTAATGCTGCATATTGCAATTAAGCAAGACATGAACCAAGGCTATGCCGCTTCAATGCTTTTTTATGTTAAAATATTAAAGACTTATTTAAACTGTCGGTTGGTCTATGCTTGGGGGAATATAAGTGGCGCTTGATGAGAAGTTAAAAACAGAGCAGGTTGACGACCTCTTTGATGCCATCTTGAAACTCAAAACCAGGCAGGAAGCATACCGGTTCTTTGAGGATTTATGCACGGTAGCCGAGATAAGGTCAATGGCACAGCGCTGGGCTGTTGCACGGAAACTCGATAGCGGTGAAACCTATATCGACATAGCGGCTGAAACCGGTGCTAGCACTGCTACTATAAGCAGGGTAAAAAGGTATCTAGAATACGGCGCCGACGGCTATAGGCTTGTCCTCGACCGTATGAAGGAAAAATAGGTCGTATAAGTTGAGACTTGATTAGCCAGGGGCAGGATGATGAGAGCAAAGACGGTTACGGTGTTTTTGGTGATAGTCGCCTTAGCCCTAACGGCTGTAGGTTGTGGCCGGCAATCATCCGATGAAGACACCGCACCGGTGGCCCGAACGCAAAGCACGAAAAGGAATATTGAGATATCGCCCAGCGTTCCTTCTTCCGAGACGGGAGGGCCTGCTACTAGGGGCTCATCGGTAATAACATTTGAAAGCGACCCTGCAACTATTCGGCCCAACAAAATAGTTCTCTTCGACAATGCCCATAAAGAACTTTTTACTCCATATGGAACCGGACAAACAGGATACTCCGAGATGCAGGCCATACTCAATAAATACGGCTACAATGTCCGTATGAACACCGGGCCCATCACTGATCTGGTCTTAAAGGATGTGGATGCGGTCGTAATTGCCGGGCCGATGGCAGATTTTACAGTGCAAGAGATAGATGCCCTTGCTCGTTTTGCTGAACTAGGCGGGGATATCTTGATAACCACGCATATCTCAGATACTGTTGAAGCCCTGGCACAGCGCTTTGGAATCCAATTATCAAATGCTGTAATAGCGCAGTCCCATGATACTATAGAAAACAGGCCCAAGTGGTTTATAACCAGAAACATTGCAGATAGCCCAATAAACAATAACGTAACCAGCTTTGCTGTACTTGCCTCATGGGCTCTCAGGCCGAGGGGCGAGCATGCGATGGTTATCATATCAAGCGAGAAAGATTCCTGGGCCGATTTGGAGGCCGATGATATATATAGGGTGGGAGAGCCTGTGGGGGCATATGGTCTGGCAGCTATTTCAAGTTACGGAAGGGGTAGAGTAGCTTTTTTTGGCGATGATGCGGTGTTTACCAATAGGGCACTGTCACTAGCAAGTAATCGCACCCTTTGCGAGAACATATTAAAGTGGTTCGAGGGCTCAAAAAAATAGGAATTTTGACCCAAAATACCGCTAGATGTATGTTTTACTTTTCGTTCTCAGGGTATAATAGCATTTTAGAAGTCGCAACCTTTATGATTTATAGCCTCGGCTACTTAGCAAAATAACTAATTCTACGAATTTTATGGTAATAGCTTGACAATAGCTATTACGGTTGATACATTGTTAAATAATATCCTAGTATTCATCTAGGATATAGTGAGATTATTCTCAGGGGATTTCAGCAGTAGGTTTGACTTTTACACCTCATCAAAAACTAAGATAAAGTAGCGGGTAAAAGGGTTTTCTGGCTTGTTACTAAAGCAGTCAGTAACCGGTTTTTAAAACTACTGTTAAAAGCCGGTTATTTATATAGATTAGTGTATTTCAAGTCTTTTTTTCCAGGCATTGTTTTAGGAATATCGTTATAGGGTTTTCCTAAGGCCATGTTTGGCAACCAGGCACGTTAGTCGATAAACGGGCACGCTAACGTCTAATCAAACGGAGGGATGAGTATGAGTAGAATTGTAATTGTTGGTGGCGGCAGCGCCGGTATCATGTCTGCCGCAAGACTTCGCAACACGCTCTCAATGAGCGAAGCGGAGATCACGATTATTGACCCGAGCGACAAACACATCTATCAGCCGGCTTTTACCCTGATAGCATTTGGCCTCGACGAGCCCGAGAATGTCGTAAGGCCGATGTCTAGTGTTATACCGGCCGGTTGCACCTTCATCAACGACGAGGTTGCCTCAATCAACTACGATGACCAGCAGGTTGAGACAAAAGGCGGCAGGAAGTTGGAGTATGACTACTTAATCCTTGCAACCGGTGCTACTTATAACTGGGATGAAATCGAAGGCTTAAAAGATAACTTAGGCAAAGATGGCGTCCACACATTCTACACGCTTGAGGGCGCGATTGCAGTCAAGAAGGCCATTGAGGAGTTCGAGGGCGGCGACTTCACCGTTGTACAGCCGCCGATGCCGTTTAAATGCCCGGGCGCACCGATCAAGATGACGCTTATGGCAGAGGATTATTTCAGAAGGAAAGGCATTAGGAATAAAACTAACGTTACCTTAACAACAGCACTTCCATCAGTCTTCTCCCGCGAGCCCTATGCGACCAAACTGAATGAAATCGTTGAGGCTCGCAACATCAATGTTGTTCCCGGCTTTAACCCTGGTAAAGTAGATGTCGAGAACAAAATTGTTAAGTCCTGGGAGGGTAAAGAGGTCAAATACGATCTAGCCGTTGTTATCCCCCATAATGAGGGCGAGGGCATCCATGAGGATACACCTGTTGCCGATCCAAGCAATTTTATCAAAGCAGATAAGCATAAATTGGTATCTGAGGCCTATGATAATGTCTATGCGGTCGGCGATTGCGCAAATTATCCTACCTCAAAAACTGGAGCCGGCGCAAGGAAACAGGCTGAGGTATTGGCAACTAACCTGGCTGCGAGGATAAGAGGACAGGAGGGTAAAGCTTATTACACAGGCCACATTATATGACCGATCCTTACAAGGTTCGGGAAAGCCTTGTTCGCAGAATTTGACTATGAGAAGTCAATCTCTCCGGCGGAGGAAATGTGGTCAAACTGGATGATGAAGGTCTATATGTTAAGACCTCTATACTGGAGTCTAATGCTTAGAGGGAGGCTCTAAAGCCTATGGTGGACAATATCATGGAAGAAGAGGAGGTCATGCTAAGCGATAAGGCCGTTGCAATCGTCAATCAAGATTTGGTCTCCTTCGTGGAAACATTAAAAGATCTTGTGGGCCAGTTAGAGCCGCAGCTCAAGAAGCTCTCAAAAGAAGTGTCACCGGCGCTTAACAAACTCAAAACAAGCGTCGACAAAGAAGAGACGCTTGTGCTTCTTAATAAGCTCACAGCCAATACCGGCACTTTGCTTGAGTTAATCTCTTACCTTGAGGCTTTGACTGATCTAAAGAACCAGCTGGAGCCTCAGCTTAAAAGTATCGTAAAAGAAGTGCAGCCGGTAACAAATGCCCTTAAATCGAATTTGGATAAGGATGAAACTATTCTGCTGATAGAGCGGATGTCCTCAAATACCGGAACGCTGCTTGAGCTGGTGTCTTACCTTGAGGCTTTGACTGATCTAAAGAACCAGCTAGAGCCCCAGCTTAAGGGAATCATGAAAGAGGTCTCTCCAGTCCTTAACAAAATCAAAACCAATATTGACGCAGATGAGACACTGGTTCTTTTAGAAAGGCTTACGGCAAATACTGGAACATTACTTGAGCTGGTCTCGTTAATGGAAGCGTTTAATGACTTGCGCAATCAGCTCGAACCTCAGCTTAAGGGAATGGCGAAAGAGGTCTCTCCAGTTCTTAACAAGATCAAAGCCAATATAGATAAGGACGAAACGCTTCTGCTTCTTGAGAAACTCACATCGAGCATGGGCACGATGATCGAGCTCATGTCGTACATGGAGGCTTTGACTGATCTAAAGAACCAGCTGGAGCCCCAGCTTAAGAAAATGATGGCCGAAATCAGTCCGGCAGTGACCGCACTCCGCACGTTTGCGGAGGACGAAAAGACTGTAAAAATGGCGGTTGGCATGTTTAACACTTTGAAAGATTTTGCAGCAGACGAGGAACTTCAAAGTGTTATAGCCCGGGCAAACAGCCTTAAAGGGCCAATCACCCAATTTATGGGCTGCATGTGCAGCAGGGTGAGCGAAGACGGCGAGGACGATACGACCACTGCTGAAGCGTCTCTGAACTCACTTATGAAGCTTACCCAAATCGCAAGCACACCGCTGGCTCAGAATATGGTAAATACTATAGCAACTACCATGAAAGAAACGACCGATGCCGATATAAAACCGGTGTCACCGGTTAAGATGCTATCGGCATTTAGAGACCCGGATGTCCAGAGAGCCACGGGATTCCTGATCCACTTCCTAAAGAAACTTGGTCAGGGTTTAAAAGCTTAATAAAAGCCGAGCATCGACACCGGGCGACACCGGGGACGTTTCTGAAAAACTGAATAACTGTAACGCTAAGTGTAAATGGGGTCAGGTCTTTAATCTTTGAATTTTAGACTATCAATGACTAAAATTCAAAGATTAAAGACCTGACCCTTTACCTGCCTGATCCTCTACCTGTTAACCTTGATAACCTTATTTCATTCAAAATAATTTCTATTAATAATTAATTAGATAATCAAACCAATCGTTACTTTAGGCACTAAGCTACAAACTCTATCTAATCTATGTTATTGCCATAAATTACCTTAATTTTAGCCCTCTAAGGGTATACAATGAGTAATCATATTATTGTATTCCAAGGAGCAACATTGTCGGAGTTTGTCCACTTACATACACACTCAGAGTTCTCTTTGCTTGATGGTGCCTCAAGGATAAAAGACTTGGTAATAAAAGCAAAAGACCTTGGCATGCACGCCATTGCATTAACAGACCATGGCGTGATGTACGGCATTATCGATTTTTATAAAGAGGCTATCAGGCAAGGGGTTAAGCCGATTATCGGCTGCGAGGTCTATGTCGCCCCAGGCAGTCGCTTTGATAAAACCAAGAGCGAGGAATCCTATACTCACCTGGTGCTTTTGGCTGAGAACGAGCAGGGTTATCGCAACCTGATGCGACTCGTCACCCTAAGCTTTTTTGATGGGTTTTACTATAAACCTCGGGTGGACAAAGAAATACTTAAGAAGCATCATGAAGGAATTATCGCAACAAGCGCCTGCCTTGCTGGACAGATTGCACGGCATCTTATGCAGGATAACTATGAAGCGGCAAAACAAGAGGCACTCGAGCTAAATAGGATTTTCGGCGAGGGTAACTTCTTCTTAGAGGTACAAGACCATGGTCTCAAAGAGCAAAAAGTGGTAAACGAGGGCATGTGGAGGCTCTCGGAAGAGACCGGCATTCCAATTATCGCGACAAATGATATCCATTATACAAACCAGGAGGATGCCCCGGCGCACGACGTCCTTCTCTGTATCCAAACTGGGTCAACGCTTGCCGATAAGACCAGGATGAAATTTGATACCGACCAGTTTTACCTCAAATCGGCAGCCGAGATGCGAGAGCTGTTCCCCAACAGGCCGGATGTACTTGAGAATACCGTAAAGATAGCCGAGCGATGTAATGTCGAGATAAAGTTTGGCGAATACCTGCTTCCAAACTATGAGATACCGGAGGGGTACACGCTTGACTCCTACTTTGAAAAGCTGTGCCGTGAGGGATTTGCAAAGCGATACCCCAAGCCGACACAGCAGCACAAGGATCGTCTGGAATACGAAATTGAGATGATCAAGCAGATGGGGTTCCCGGGATACTTTCTCGTGGTGCAAGACTTTGTTAAGTATGCGAAGTCTAAAGGAATAAAGGTTGGTCCAGGAAGGGGCTCGGCAGCGGGAAGCATTGTCGCCTACTGTCTTGAGATCACTAACATCGACCCCATAACATACGATTTGCTTTTTGAGCGGTTCTTAAATCCAGAGCGTATAAGCATGCCCGATATTGATATAGACTTTTGCTTCGAACGCCGCCCCGAAGTCATAGAGTATGTTACTCGAAAGTACGGCGAAGATAAGGTCGCGCAGATCATAACTTTTGGCACAATGGCTGCAAGGGCAGCTATCCGTGATGCCGGTCGAGTCTTTGACATTCCGTATAGTAGGGTGGACAAAATCGCCAAACTGATTCCCGAAGGTTTTAACGAGGGCAAACCCTGGACGATAGATGCTGCGCTTGCCCTCGTTCCCGAGCTTAAAGAGGCTTATGAGAACGATGCTGAGATAACAAAGTCAATTATTGACATGGCCAGGAATCTTGAGGGGCTGGTAAGACAGGATTCTATTCATGCTGCTGGAGTTGTTATCGCTGACCAGGAGCTCACTAACCGCACCCCGGTGCAGAAGAAGGGTGACGCTGAAATTGTAACCCAGTACGACATGGGAGCAATACAGAAAATCGGCCTTCTTAAGATGGACTTTTTGGGCTTGCGCACGCTTACCGTTATAGACAACGCCGTAAAAAATATAAAGAAAAACCATGGTATCGACATCGATATTGATGCAATACCGCTTGATGACCCCAAGACTTATGAGATGCTTCAGAGGGGCGAGAGCATCGGCGTGTTCCAGCTTGAGAGTTCCGGCATGCGGGCGCTGCTGCGCGACTTGCAGCCGACCGTGTTTTCGGATATCATTGCTCTTCTTGCCCTGTTCAGACCGGGTCCGCTTGGCTCAGGTATGGTCAAAGATTTTGTCGAACGCAAGCATGGCAAAAAACCGATAAGCTATCTACATGATTCGCTGGCAGAGATCCTTAAAGAGACATACGGTGTTATTGTCTACCAGGAGCAAGTCATGCGTATTGCCTCAACCATGGCAGGCTTTAGTATGGGTGAGGCTGATATTTTGAGAAAAGCCATGTCCAAGAAAGAGCCTGAAGCGCTTGCAAAGCAAAAAGAAAAATTTATTAGCGGCTCAGTAAAAAACGGCGTTGAAGCAGCAATTGCCAGCAAGATATTTGACCTGATCGCGCACTTTGCTGGATATGGATTTAATAAATCACATTCGACGGCTTATGCATTTATTTCTTACCAAACCGCATGGCTTAAGGCAAATTATCCAGTTGAGTTCATGGCGGCTTTACTCACCAGCATCATGAGCAACAAAGACAAAGTTGCCCAGTATATCAGCGAGTGCAGGCGCATGGGTATAGAGATACTGCCGCCAGATGTTAATGAGAGCTACCATGACTTTACGATTGTCGGTCAATCGATTCGCTTTGGTCTCTCTGCCGTTAGAAATGTGGGTGACGGGGCAATCGATAGCATCATAAGCGAGCGCGAGCACGGAGGCCCGTTTAAATCAATCTATGATTTCTGCAAACGGGTCGATATGGGCGCGCTTAACAAACGAACCATCGAGAGTTTAATCAAGGCCGGTGCATTTGACTCATGCAAAGTAAGCCGCAGGCAGCTTCTCTTAACCTATGAGAAGGCAGTCGAGCTAGGAATCCGTAGTCAAAAAGACAAGGCTGCTGGCCAGTTCACTATATTTGATCTTGGCAACGAGGAAGATGCGGGTTTAGCTTCGCGGGTAGAAGAGCCGAAAGACGAGAAAGTTCCCGAGTTCGAAAAGCACGAGTTGCTTGCATACGAGAAGGAGATGCTTGGGCTTTATGTATCCGACCACCCGCTATTTGGTATAGAAGAAGCGCTCCTAAGCCAAATCGAGTTCTCAACAGCTGAACTAAAAGAGCAAAAGGACGGAACTGTCGGATGGATTGGCGGAATTATTGCCGGCATAAAGAAGATAAACACCAAGAAGGGCGACCTAATGCTCTTCTTATCCATCGAGGATTTGGACGGCACTGTCGAGGTTGTTGCATTCCCTTCCATTGTTGATAAATACAAAGGACTGATTGTGGAAGATAAAATAGTGCTTGTCAAGGGCAGGCTCGATATCAAAGAAGATGAAGTAAAAATGCTTGCCCAGGAGATCAAGGAATTTGATGCCAAGGCCGGGAATACCGGCAACGGTAAGCATAAAACCAAACCGAACAGCACCTCAAATGAAATTGGCGCTAATAATAAGTTTAACGGTAACAACATTAAAGCAAATGCAGCCAATGGAAGCAAAATCAACAGTGCGGAAACTATTGAAAATCCTGTATTGGTCATTACGGTCAATAAATCCATGATGACAACAGCGTTTATCAATCGGCTGAAAGAAGTATTAAGGTCTCACCCAGGCAATATCCCTGTTTACCTTAAGATAGAAAATGGCAGGCCTATATTGATGTCTCTTGCAGAAGGATACAACGTAGCGGTTAGAAACGGTCTTTTTGCCGAGCTCAAAGCTCTTGCTGGAGAAAAAGCCATTGAACTGTTATCGGTGCCTGTCACCGCGTAGGCTTAGGTTTCAGTCCTTTATTTCACGTGGCTAGAATGCTGGTAGATGTTTTATGCACATTCATGTTCCCTGCCGCCAAATAGCTTTAAGCAGGCATCTACTACCTGAGCATCATAAAGCTTACCCCTATTGTTTGATATTTCTTGCAGGGCAGCCTCTAGGCTGCAGGCAGGGCGATAAGGCCGGTGAGATATCATTGCATCGATAACATCGGCAACAGCCAGGATTCTTGCCTCAAGAAGAATGTCATCGCCGCTTAAACCAGAAGGGTAACCGGAGCCATCGAGCCTCTCATGATGCTGAAGCACAATATAAGCTATCGGCCAGGGAAACTCTATCGGTTTTAATACCTCAAATCCATGCCGTGGGTGATTTTTGATTATACTATACTCCAATTCAGCCAACTTGCTCGGCTTACTTAATATCTCCGCAGGTACCGATACCTTTCCGATATCGTGCAGCAAACCGGCAACGCGAACACCTTCAATTTGGTCATCAGGTAAACCCATAACCTTGGCAATAGAGCTAGCTAGCTCAGCGACACGTTGCTGGTGCCCGGCTGTATAAGGGTCTCTTTTCTCAGAGGTGGATGCGAGGGCTTGGACGGTTTCCTGAAATGTTCTCTGCAGTTTCTCGAGGCTGTGCTTGAGTTCTTCATCTATCCGTTTGCGCTCCGCGTGTTCTGCCATAAAAGCAGACATCTTCTCCTTAATTCTTTCCTCAAGATTGTTGTTGATCGCCTTTAACTCTTCCTGCGCTTTGATCAAGTCGCGGTTTCTTTGAATCGCTATTTCGTACGCAAATAAAAGGTTATCGATGATTTGCTGGCGTGCTAAATTGATGCGGTATCGTTGGTGCCCGTAAAAGACCTCAGCGCCTCCGTCTTTATCCTCAAGCTGCCGGGGATTCCAGTTTTCTAGAATATATTGGATGCGAGCCAGAATATATCTTTCTTCGCATGGTTTGGTTATGAAATAATCGGCTCCGCATCCCAGACCTTTCAAGATATCTCTTGGGTCATCAAGCAGGGTCAAGAGTATAACTGGGATATTCTTAAGGCCGGGGTCTGTTTTAATGTGGCGACAGAGCTCATAGCCATCCATTTCAGGCATCATGATATCACTAATGATAATAGTTGGCTTTTTCTTGGATATCTCAGCCAAGGCTTGTTTGCCGTTGTACGCAACCGAAACACAGTAACCATTATCTTTAAGAACGGATTGAAGCCAAAAAGCTTGAGCCTGACTGTCCTCAACAATTAAAATTCTGGGGTCTTCAATTTTAGGAACTGCCCTTAATCTGACCATAAGCAAAGGTTGGCCGAACGATTAACGTTAGATTAACGTTAAAAAATGCTAGGGAACAGTACTATATTTTATATATTAAATATCGGATAGCCAAGAGGTTTCCTTGAGCGCTTTCGAGAAGAGATATTGCATATAACCCGGTAAACCAGTAGGTTTAGTAAATTAACGCATTACTTTACTAAAGTTCGCCTGCAGTGTATAATAGCCCTTGATAGGGCATAGAAAGGTGTCATTTGGCGATGTTTAAGTTTATGGGATTGTAAGATTTACGGGTTGTGAGAGATTGGATTGTTTCTATATCTCTTAGCGTAACTGGCACTATTTGGTAGTGTTTAAATTTACGTGTTATAGTCAGTTTTAGCGGTTTTTTAGTCGATATAAGTAGTTAAATGGATTTCAATATTGTTCAGGCAAATATTTGCTGGATAGCGGATAGATTTGGTAGATGGTGAATAAATACTTGGATGAGTGATTATATTGTTACCACAAATTAAATTAAGTGCAGGCTTTAGTGACGAAGAAGCGCGAAAGTATATAGCGAAGCCGCTTTTCGAAAAACCAGAAGTTGAAGCAGCCGTATACGAAATAGTAAATAACGTAAGGCGTAACGGCGACAAGGCGCTTTTCGAATATACGGAGAAGTTTGACAAGATATCGCTTACTCCTGAAACAATAAAAGTTACTCAGGAGGAGTTTGATGCTGCGTATTCGCTGATAGAAGCCGATCTTTTGGGTGCCATAAAGGATGCCATAAGAAGGATTACCGCTTTTCACGCAAAGCAGAAGGAGAACTCCTGGTTTACAACTGGAAACGGGGCGTTTCTTGGCCAGCTGGTCAGGCCGGTGGAAAGAGCCGGTATATATGTGCCCGGTGGGAGAGCTGCATATCCATCATCGGTGTTAATGAATGCGATTCCTGCAAAAGTAGCCGGAGTTCCTGAAATAGTAATGGTAGTTCCAGGAGCCATTCGTGCCGAGGTTTTAGTTGCTGCTGCCGAGGTTGGCGTAAACGAAGTCTACAAGATCGGTGGAGCCCAGGCGATAGCGGCGCTTGCATTTGGAACTGAGTCGGTGCCAAAAGTCGATGTCATATCAGGCCCAGGCAATATCTATGTTACCCTCGCAAAGAAGATGGTCGTTGGCAGCGTAAATATAGATATGTTGGCAGGCCCCAGTGAAATTGTAGTAATTGCCGATGCAAAGGCAAACCCAACCTATATAGCCGCCGATATGCTTGCACAAGCTGAGCACGATCCTGATGCCACCGCGATACTTATAACCGACTCGCAACGTATAGCTAAAGAGGTGGCGGTAGCGCTTGACCTGCAGATCAGCCGGTTAGAGCGCAAAGAAATAGCCGAGCAATCCATCAAAGATAACGGTAAGATATTCGTAGTCGAGTCGATTGCCGATGCAATACGGCTTGCAAATATAATAGCTCCTGAGCACCTTGAGCTAATGATAGAAAATCCGCTTGAGTCTTTGGGATCGGTCAGAAACGCAGGAGCGATATTTTTGGGTGCATATGCGCCCGAGGCGATAGGAGACTACATAGCTGGGCCAAACCATATCTTGCCGACCAGTGGGACAGCTCGCTTTTACTCCCCGCTTGGCGTTTATAATTTCTTGAAGAGGTCAAGCGTGTTAAGTTTTTCAAGGCAATCTTTTACAGATGTTGCTGATTCTGCCATCAGCATAGCCAATAGCGAGGGACTGTCTGGGCATGCAAAGTCGGTGAGATATAGGCTTGAGAGCGGCGATTGAAGGTCCTATTTGCTGGCAACGTTGATTTAATGTTAACCTTAAATATTTATTTTGAGGCGCGTGAGAACTATTATGATCGGTCCGAGGCCGCAGGTTGCGGCGACAAAACCATACCACATACCAGATGTTAAGGCGGATATATTCATGTCTGCAAACGAGAGCCCGTACAACTTACCTGAGGCGATTCTTGAACAAATCAAAGATGCGCTTGACGATATAGCATACAATAGGTATCCAGATCCACAATCGCTTGAGCTGAGGGAGCTTATCAGTTCACATTTTGGCTTAGAAGCTGGTAACGTATTTGTTGGTAATGGTGGTGATGAGGTCATACAGAATCTCTATCTCGCATACGGCGGTTCCGGCAGAAAAGCGGTCACCTTTGAGCCCATGTTTGAGGTTTACGGGATAACGGGTCGCATGACCGATACCGAGATAGTTTCTATTTTGCGTAACCCCGACGACCTTAAAGCAGACGATTCTATAAAGCAGGCCTACGGGATAGACGCAGCACTCATATTTTTATGTAACCCTAACAACCCAACCGGCGATACCGTGCCCATAGATAGAATTGAAGAGCTTCTGCAAAACACAGAGGCCTTAGTGGTGATAGATGAGGCGTATGGCGAGTTTAGCGGTGAGACTGCACTGCCACTTCTTGCAAAGTACGAAAACCTGGCGATTTTAAAGACGTTTTCAAAAGCGTTCTCTCTGGCAGGCTTAAGAGCAGGGTATTTGCTTGCAAGCGAAGAGGTTGTCGGGAACCTTATGAAGGTAAAGCTATTCTTTAATTTTAGCAAGCTATCACAGGCAATAGCAAAAATAGCTTTTGCAAATCGAGCGGTATTTGATAAACAAATACAGGTGATTTTGAGGGATAGAGATAAGCTCTTTGCCGAGATGTCTAAGATTGAGGGGATAAAAGTTTTTCCAAGCCGCTCGAATTTTATCTTGTTTAGAACAAACAAGCCGGCAACCGATGTATGGCAGTCTATATTGGATAAGGGAATCCTTATCCGAAATTGCAGCAATCTGGTGCTTCTTGAGAACTGCCTGCGCGTGACGGTTGGAACGCCGGAGGAAAACCGGGCATTTCTAGATGCATTGCGAGAGAGCGTATAGCAGTGTTTGACCGCCGGTTGCGGCGTGCACTTAAGAAAGAACTTATTTAATATTTAAGGTTGTACCGTTTTTACCGGGTGTAACTGGAGGACAAATTGGATAGGGTATCTAAAGTAGCAAGGAAAACCAAGGAAACGGATATTCGGGTCGAATTGAGCCTGGATGGGCAGGGTAACACTGAAATAAACACGGGCATCCCGTTCTTTAACCACATGCTATCCGCGTTGGGTAAGCACGGCATTCTTGATCTAAAAGTAATAGCCAAAGGGGACCTTGAGGTAGATGGCCACCATACTGTTGAAGACGTTGGGATATGCCTGGGCCAGGCGTTAAAAGAAGCCCTGGGTGACAAAAGAGGGATAAGGCGCTACGGAAGCGCTGTTATACCTATGGATGAGTCTCTCGCGCTTGTTGCGATGGATATAAGCGGTAGGCCATACCTTGTCTATGATGTTAATTTGCCGGTTGAGACAATAGGGACGTATGATACAAATCTAACAGTCGAGTTCTTACAGGCATTTGTAGCCAGCGCAGGAGTAACTCTACATGTTAAGATGTTATCAGGCAGAAACGCACACCATATGGTTGAAGCCATATTTAAAGGATTGGCGCTGGCACTGCAGGCCGCAGTTGAAATCAATCCAAGAGTAGCGGAAATGGTGCCTTCAACAAAAGACATGATTGAAGGATAAAGTGTTGGCGCTATAACGCAAGTTTTAGTTAAGAATTAAAATAGTAAATTGCAACGCAAAACTCAGAGCCCTGAGGGGCTCTGAATGGGCCGCAGTCTAAGCAAAGCGGAGAAGGACTCTGGATAGGGTGAGACAAAATTTGATAGCCATAATCGACTATGGAATGGGGAATTTGCGAAGCGTTGAGAAGGCTTTTGAGAAGCTAGGCTTTGAAGTTGCGATATCGAGCGATCCTGGCTTCATTAGCCGGGCTGATGGCGTTATACTGCCTGGCGTCGGTGCATTCGCTGACTGCATGGCAAATCTTCTCTCAGCCGGTATGGAAAGAGCTGTTAGGGATAGTATAGCAAGCGGCAAACCGTTTCTCGGTATCTGCCTTGGTCTGCAGCTTCTCTTTAGACAGAGCGAGGAAGACGGCCTGCACGATGGACTTGCTATTTTTGATGGCAGAGTAAGAAGGCTTCCTGAGGGTCAAAAAATCCCTCATATGGGATGGAACCAGGTAAGATATACAAAGCGAGCACCTATTTTCGAGGGCGTTCCTGAGGGGTCCAATTTTTACTTTGTCCATTCCTATTATGTGGACCCGGATGATAAAGGGATTATAGCTACGACTACGGATTACGGCTTGGAATTTACATCCAGTGTGTGGAGTGAGAATATATTTGCCGTCCAGTTTCATCCGGAAAAAAGCGGTGAAGTTGGCCTAAAAGTATTGGCAAATTTTGGGAGGTTATGCAAGTGATAATTTACCCGGCCATCGATATCATGGATGGTAAATGCGTGCGGTTGTATCAGGGACGTGCAGATAAGGTCACCGTGTATGCGGATGAGCCAGCCGATATGGCTTTGAGATGGCAGAGCGAAGGCGCCGAATTTTTGCACTTAGTTGACCTTAATGGTGCCTTCGAGGGCTCGCTACGAAATCTGGCCGCTGTTGAAAATATCGTAAATGCCGTAAACATCCCGGTTCAGTTGGGCGGCGGCTTAAGAACTTTAGAAGACCTGGATAAGGTCTTCAGCGTTGGTATTTCCAGGGCGATACTTGGTACCTCTGTTATCACAAACCCTGAGCTTGTTAAAGCGGCCTGTTCAAAGTATCCGGGTAAAATAGTTGCCGGAATCGACGCTCGGGACGGCAGAGTTTCTATCAAAGGCTGGGTCGAGGATACCGATATCTTTGCCTCCGACTTAGCTATGCAGCTTGAGCTGTATGGTATCAGCCGAATCGTATATACTGATATACTGTCAGACGGCACGCAAAAAGGGGTAAACATTTTTGCCACAGAGGAGCTTGCTGAGAATATAAACATACCTGTTATAGCGTCGGGTGGCGTATCCACTATAAGTGATATCCATCAACTAAAACCACTGCAGGCCTCCGGGGTCGAAGGTGTGATAATTGGACGCGCTCTCTATGAGGGAAAATTTACCTTGGCCGAGGCAATAGAGGCCGCGAGGTGGGATCATGCTAACCGTTAGGGTAATCCCCTGCCTTGATGTGCATGCGGGGCGTGTTGTAAAAGGCGTAAACTTTGTGAATCTGCGCGATGCCGGCGATCCGGTTGAGCTTGCCTCGGCCTACGACAAAGAAGGAGCAGATGAACTAGTCTTTCTGGACATAACCGCCTCCCATGAAGGGCGCGATACTATCTTTGATGTCGCCTCACGCACAGCCGAGGAAGTGTTCATTCCCTACACCGTTGGCGGCGGCATTAAGTCGAGCGATGATATAAGGCGTATGTTAAGCACGGGTGCAGATAAAATCTCGATGAATAGCGCAGCCGTTAGAAATCCTGAACTAATCAGGGAAACGTCCCGCCGGTTTGGCTCGCAGTGTATAGTTGTTGCGATCGATGCAAGAAAAGTAGGGCCGGATAAATGGGAGGTCTACGTAAATGGTGGGCGTGTGCCAGTCGGCCTCGACGCAGTCGAATGGGCCAGAAAAGTTGAGGAGCTTGGAGCTGGCGAGATTCTTTTGACTAGTATGGATTGTGATGGCACAAAAGACGGTTACGACCTGCCGCTTACCAGGGCGATAGTTAATGCGGTCAACATTCCGGTTATCGCATCTGGAGGTGCCGGAAAACTTGAACATTTCGCGGAAGTTATTGTTGAGACAGGAGCCGACGCCGTACTTGCTGCTTCCCTGTTCCACTATGGCGAGCTATCCATCCGCGAAGTAAAAGAGTATATGGCTAAGCAGGGAATTCCGGTGAGGATGTAGGCCTGGGAGAAAAGGGTCCATGGTTAGTCCATGAACCTTAAACTATTATGGGTATCATCTCTAATGTCGTAATATAGTAAATATCGGGGGAGATGGTACGCATGCTGGAGAGCGATGTCGGAAGGGCTCATATAAAAAGCATTATTGATAAGCATCTGGTTGAGGCGGGATTTGATCCGTACGAGGGCGAAATGGCAAGAATAATCGATGCTGTTAGCCGGGCGGTTCAAGATATACTAAAGGAGTTTGCTGTGTCGCTTGCAGAACAGGTCAGGCCCAACCAACCTGGCGGTTTTTAGCAAAAAATCAAGAATGTAAAGGAGAGCGTGAGTGCAAGTATTAGATGAGCTGAAATTTGACGACAAAGGGCTTATACCCGCTGTTATTCAGGAGGTAGGGACTAACGAAGTGTTAATGGTTGCCTATATGGATAAAGAGGCGGTCAAGAGAACTGTTGAATCAGGAAGAACCTGGTTTTGGAGCAGGAGCCGCCAGGAGTACTGGTGCAAAGGGGAAACGTCTGGAAATATTCAAAACGTCAAAGAAATCCGCTATGATTGCGATCTTGATTGCCTTCTCGTTCTGGTAGAACAAATTGGCGTTGCCTGCCACACCGGCAACAAAACCTGTTTCTTTCGCGCGATCGATAAGAAAACTGGCGAAAGCATCGATCTTTAGTTGGTATAGTTGGTCGCCTGCCAATTGAAATTACCAATCATACTGCTAGCCAATAGTGTATGTATTTAGCCTAAACTAAATTAGCCTAAACAAAACAATCAAATCATCTGCAATAACCTGTGATTAGAACTCAGATACTTCTCTAAAATCGCAAATGGATTTTCCAAGCATAAAAGCAGTACTTGGTTTTGTTTACGTATTGTGCTTGATGGCGGATTTTTACCCAACCTTAACGCTAAAAAGAGGATACGGGGGTAAAAATACGTATGGGTAGAGCTAAGGCTTATAAATCTGGAGGGATTCAAGATGGCCGATATGATGAATAAAACGGTGCTGTTCTTAGCAGTTAATGGATTTGAGGCAAGGGCATTTGAGACGCTATGGAGCTGCTTTGGAAATCTTAACGCATCCACGCGCATTGCCAGTTTTAACGCTGATGACGAGATAAGGAGTGTTGACGGTATTGTCAACACTCGCAGCGACATGTCGTTTAATGATGCCGCTGTGCGGATGCCCGGCGATCAACCGTTCCCCGATGTTGTTGTTATAGCGGATAATAAGACAGCTGAGGCAATTATGAATGATGATGATGCGTTAACTATTATAAGGGATGCAAACGACCGTGGGGCGGCAGTTGTAGCAATCGATGATGGCGTGAAAGCTCTTATCGCCGCAGATGTTATAAGCGGGCGAACGGTTGCAGCACCACGGGAACTAAGCGATGAACTGCAGAAAGTGGGCGCAAAGCTCTCAGAAGTGCCCCTTGCGGTAAGCGATAACATCTTCACGGCGATTTCAGAAGGTGATTTGATGGCTTTATGTAATCTGGTTTCTGATTACATCACGGGGCTGGAAGAGGAGGTAGCGTAGGCTCAAAGCGCATTAAGCAAATTGACACCCCTTCCCCCATGTGATAACCTGATACTAAATAAATAGCTTAAAGCCATAGATGGGGAAAGTAGGCTAGAGAAGAAGGTAATAAGCGAGCCGGGTTTGGTGAAAGCCGGTACCGGAAGACTAGCTGAGTGGGCCCCGGAGGCGCAAGGGCGAAATTAGAAATTAGAAAGTAAAAGCTAATATCTAAGAGTAGTCCTGCCGGAGTCTTCACCGTTAAAAGAAGAGGGATATAAATAGCCTTAAAAGCTATCGTATCCTAAAAGAGGCAGAGTAAAAGATGTTAGAGATTGTTTTTAGATTCTAATATCTGGTCTCTGTAAAGTTGGGTGGCACCACGAGAGAGATAACCCTCGTCCCATGATAGGGATTTGAGGGTTTTTTTATTTTTATAACTTTTTAGCTATCAGCAGTTAGCTAAAGAAGAATAAAAACTAATAGCTGCGAGCTGAAAGCTGAGAGCTAGTAGCTAATAGAGAAAATAGAGCGTTATTAATTAAAAATGACCGATATAAAACAGGCGGAGGATTAGCATGTATACACCATCCAGAAGCGAGTTTAAGAAGCTGGCATCAGAGCACAACCTTATTCCGGTTTACAGGGAAATTATCGCCGATATGGATACGCCCGTTTCCGCGTTTAATAAGCTGGGGGATGAAGTCGGATCGTTTTTGCTTGAAAGTGTTGTTGGTGGAGATCAGCTCGGCAGGTATTCATTTTTGGGCAGCGATCCTTATCTGATAATTACTGCGCGCGGGAATAGAGTAACGATTGAAGGCAAGGAAGAGGCTCAGCTGGATAACGTAGATGACCCATTAAAAATAGTTGAGGAGAAGGTGCTCGCGTTTAACGCAGCGCAAGTAAACGGCCTTCCCCCTTTTTTTGGTGGTGCTGTCGGGTATATCGGGTACGATGCTGTTAGATATTTCGAGCGCATACCTAAAACTGCGGTCGATGATTTAAAAATCCCAGAGATGGTATTTCTTTTTACCGATACCGTTATCGCCTTCGATCACATTAAGCACAAAATAAAGGTGATCGCCAACATGCGAATCAACGGCGGTGATATCAATAAGCTTTACAGCAAAGCTATAGAAAAAATTGATCATATAATAAAGAAACTGAGAAATCCACATACTTCCACCCAGCTGGTTGAAATGGCAAGGTATAAAACCAAAGAATTCTCATCCAATGTTTCCGAGGAGCAATTTATCGAAATGGTTAAAAAGGCAAAGGAATATATTCACAGCGGCCATATATTTCAGGTGGTTCTGTCGCAGAGGTTCTCAACGCCTTTAAAAATCCCCCCGTTTGATGTGTACCGTGTCCTGCGGACAATCAATCCATCGCCTTACATGATCTACCTTAAGCTAAAAGATTGCACAATCGCGGGTGCCTCACCTGAACCTTTGATCCAGGTGCAGGACGGCGCCGTAACGACAAGGCCAATTGCTGGAACGAGGCCAAGGGGAAAGACTACAGAAGAGGAGCAAAAGCTGGAGCAGGACCTTTTGGCGGATGAGAAGGAAAAGGCCGAGCACGTCATGCTTGTTGATCTTGGGAGAAACGATATTGGAAGGGTCTGTAGAGCTGGAACAGTCAAGGTGGATGACTTGATGTATGTCGAAAGATATTCACACGTGATGCACATTGTTTCCACTGTAAGTGGAAAACTGGCTGAGGGCAAAAGTGCATTTGATGCGCTACGAGCTACATTTCCGGCAGGTACCGTGTCGGGTGCTCCTAAAATTAGGGCGATGGAGATAATCGACGAGCTTGAGCCGACTGCAAGGGGACCTTACGCAGGAATTTACGGTTACTTTGGGTTTAATGGAAGCCTTGATTGTGGAATAACTATAAGAACGATAGTTGTGAAGGACGGACGGGCCTATATTCAGGCCGGTGCCGGAATTGTGGCTGATTCGGTTCCTGAAAAAGAATACATAGAGACCAAAAACAAAGCCAGGGCACTTTTTGCTGCTGTTGACCAGGCTGGGTATATGATGTAAATAATAAGTATGTCAAAAGTATATCGATTAGTATTCAGGTTGATTTGCTTGTTAAGTTAGCTAACGCTTTGCTGTTGACGTTACCTCTACATGCCCATAAAATCAAAGTCGGAATGGTGTCAAAGTTGGAATACTATAAACAGAATAATTTGGAAGACTTCTAAATTACCCTGTTAAAGTCTAAGCATATAGCTACGTTTATCTCTCCGAACTGCTCTAGGCTGGTTTAGCATAAAGCCTTTTAGGCTTTACAGAAGGGGATTGAATCTTTTGCAAAAGCAAAGACTTAAAGGTAGGCAAAAGAAGTGTGCGGGTTGCGCACTGCATAAGAGCGAGAAAGAGATCGCCATAAGAAGCGAATCCGTAAACCTAGCCACAGTGAGAAATCATATTAGGGAAATAGGCGAAAGCTGCAATCTCAGTGAAAGACAAATCTTTGATCTTCAAGTCGCAGTCGGTGAGGCGACTGCAAATGCTATTGAACATGGATCTCCGGTTGGTCCCGATAACATTGTGCTGATTAAGGCACGCTGTGATGGCAAAGCTCTGGTCATAGTAGTCAAGGATCAGGGGAAGTTTAAGCGCCGTATGCCTGACCCTGGTATAGAACAAACCAACTTCCGAGGGCGTGGCATTCCGTTGATGCTTGCCCTTATGGATCGAGTCACCATTGATGAGGGCAAGGAAGGCACAAGCGTTATATTGATGAAAAAGATTGTCAACGATGATAGCAATGGCGTTGCTAACGAATAAATAAAAAGACCCGATTGACTATCGGGTCTTTTTATTTATGGTGCGCTGGTTGCTTAGATCGTGCTCCTTGCTCTTTAGGCTACCTACTTATTCTCATCCTTAGAAACCTGCGGTTGAGCTCTCTGTTATTGTGCTGCTCGTCTCGATTGTTCCACTGGTCTCTACCGTACCGCTGGTTTCAGCTGTACCTGTTGTTTCAGTGCCGCCCCCGGTATTATTACCAATATCGGTGTATACAGGGCCGAGGCCAAGCCATGAGGCGAATTTGTTCACAACGGTTTTTAGAGCATCTACTGCGCTGATCGTTCCATTGGCAATTTTTCTCTCAATATTTCGCATGATTTTGCTCATCGCTTTGGCAATACCCTTGCCCCTGTGCGTGCCACCATTGGCACTTTCGCTATCTTCAGCGCTCGCGTTAATTCTTTTGTTCTCTTTAATCTCTTTTATCTTTTTGTGCTCGTTTGCCTTCTCCTTGCCCCATGCTTTGTTCTCAGCAGTATCGCTATCGTTATTAGTGTCCTCTGCCTCTTTGATACCTTTTTCCTTGAACTCTTTGCTTTTCTCTTTCTTTTCTCTGTGCTTTATCCGGGCTGCGGCGTTATTGCCAGCGTTATCTGCTTCACTTTGCCCAATGTCCTCATTAGCATCTGCGTCCTGTTCGCTATAGACCTGTGTTTGAGATTGCCCGGAAAATCCCCGCTCGTTTTTTGCAAGTACAGTAGCAGGCGCTACAAGCATTGCTACTATTAGTAGGGCCAAAAGTTTCTTTAACATGTTTATTCCTCCTCATATTCAGAAATTTAACCTGATAAAGCAAGTTTTCGTACCAATTGCTTTTAAGGGATTTTTAATCCTTAAAAGCGTTTGCCGCAGCAGCTTTCAATATCTAAAACGGAGATAGTCTTTCGGAGTTACGGCTAAATTTAAAATTGCTTATAGATATTCCTATTGTTAATTATCATGGCGGTAATTACCTTAGTTTTGGCCTGTTTGTGGTTTATATCGGAATAAAGTTAAAATAAAAAGAGTAATCTATAATCTATAGAGCTGGCGCAAATTATTAAGTAAGAGCAAGCCGGTTCCTTTTCCTTTTGGGCGATATTTAGCGGTTTTGCGTTACCTTAGGATTGTTTTTCCGTTTATATAAATGAAAGCACTAGAGGCTATGGATAACAATGAGCATTTAAAACAGTTAGTAGAGCGAGCTAAGAATTACGATTCTGAGGCCTTTGGGCAACTGTACGATATGTACTTTGACAAGGTGTTTGGATATGCCTACTACAAAGTAGGTAATCGTTATGAGGCTGAGGACATAGCTGAACAGGTGTTTTTGAGAGCCTTGGAGAGCATATCGGGGTTCGAATGGAGAGGTATTCCGTTTTCAGCCTGGCTGTTCAGGATAGCATCCAACCTGGTTGTCGACTACTACAGGTCAAACAAGTACAAGATGGTTGACATTGGGGAGGAAGCAGACCTTGCGCTAGATGATAGTCACGACCCAGAGCACACGGTGCTGAAGGAATTGGACCGCAAAGAGGTTGTAAGTGCGATACGCAGTTTAACCGACGAGCAACAACAGGTGATTATCCTGCGATTTATCGTTGGGCTATCAAACGAAGAGGTTGCCAAGGCCATCAATAAAAATATTGGTGCGGTTAAGGCTCTGCAGCATCGGGCAATTGGGGCCCTAGGCAGAATACTGGATGGGATTAGCGATGAAGCCTAACATTAATGAGATATTCGATAAGTGCATAGAGGCGATAGAGGGCGGGCAAAGTACGGTTGAGGATTGCTTGAGCACGTACTCTGAAATCCGGGCAGAACTCGAACCCATGTTAGCTGCTGTCATCAAGCTTAACAAAGCGGGCAGAATTGCACCTGATGCAAGGAGAAAACAGGATGCCAGGGCTAGGCTGATGGAAGCAGTAGAGCAGAAACGCTGGGAAGCAGGGGTCGAACGCAAAGCGGTGCCAACAGGCTTAAAGCGTTTATCCAAGTGGCGGACTGGGTTTGCCCGGCTGGTTGCAATTACGGCTATTTTTATGCTATTAAGCGGCACAACGCTAGCTTTTGCGAGAGAAAGCATGCCTGGGAGCATTTTATATCCGGTTAAAATTGCATTTGAGAAGGCAAAAATTGGCCTGACAATGGATAGGGTTGCAAAGAGCAAACTTTATCTTAGCGCAGCGCAGGAGAGGATATCCGAGCTAAAGAGGCTTAAAGACGACGATGCGCATTACGAAGAGCTAGTAGCGGCTGTTGCTGAAAACATTCAAAAAGCTGGCCAGACTTGGGGCCGAGACCATTCGGAAGAATTTGAGGACGTCTTAGCAGATATGGCAGGTAAAAACAAAGAGGTCTTAAAAAACATACTCGATAAAGTACCACCAAGCGCGAAGCCTGCACTCGAGCGTGCCATTGAAAACTCAGAAAAAGCAAGCGAAAAACCAGGCAAAGTTGATAAGGATACGCAGGTAGATACCCCTGTGAAGCCAAAGACCGAGCAAAAACCAAAACGTGACAACGGTAATAAGAATAGTAATAGTAACGGCAATAGAGGGCGTTCTTACGGTACGACACCTTCAACAAACCAGGAGCGCGAGAATTATCGGAATGATTCTTACGATAGAGATTCTGATGAAGAGGGCCTCAATAAAGAGGGTCAAGATAGAAGAACTGAAAGCTCGAATACCAAAGGTTATAAGATGTAAGATGCCATCTACCCTGCCTCCCCCATCGAGCGTTATATTTTCTATTTCTCGGGCAGTGAATTATTCAATGCCGCTACCAGGTA
This sequence comes from Bacillota bacterium, assembly GCA_023511485.1. Lineage (NCBI taxonomy): Bacteria > Bacillati > Bacillota > Bacillota bacterium. The sequence goes on from JAIMBH010000006.1 coordinate 34,858, forward strand.
GCGGCATTGGCATGTTTGGAGCCAGGGCAAAGGCTAAAATATCCAAAATAATACCAAGATAATAAATTGACACCCCTTCCCCCATGTGATAACCTGATACTAAATAAATAGCTTAAAGCCATAGATGGGGAAAGTAGGCTAGAGAAGAAGGTAATAAGCGAGCCGGGTTTGGTGAAAGCCGGTACCGGAAGACTAGCTGAGTGGGCCCCGGAGGCGCAAGGGCGAAATTAGAAATTAGAAAGTAAAAGCTAATATCTAAGAGTAGTCCTGCCGGAGTCTTCACCGTTAAAAGAAGAGGGATATAAATAGCCTTAAAAGCTATCGTATCCTAAAAGAGGCAGAGTAAAAGATGTTAGAGATTGTTTTTAGATTCTAATATCTGGTCTCTGTAAAGTTGGGTGGCACCACGAGAGAGATAACCCTCGTCCCATGATAGGGATTTGAGGGTTTTTTTATTTTTATAACTTTTTAGCTATCAGCAGTTAGCTAAAGAAGAATAAAAACTAATAGCTGCGAGCTGAAAGCTGAGAGCTAGTAGCTAATAGAGAAAATAGAGCGTTATTAATTAAAAATGACCGATATAAAACAGGCGGAGGATTAGCAAATGATCGTTATGATCGATAACTACGATTCATTTACGTTTAATTTGGTGCAGTATCTCTCGGAGATGGGCGAGAGGCTTATGGTTTTTAGAAATGATGAAGTGTCGGTCAAAGATGTTATAGCGATGCAGCCGGATAAGATTGTAATATCACCAGGTCCAGGAAGACCTGATGATGCTGGCATCTCGGTTGATTTGATAAAGGAAGCGGCAGGAAAAGTGCCAGTGCTTGGTGTGTGCCTTGGCCACCAGTCTATAGGGCAGGCTTTTGGTGGAAGAATTGTACATGCCGGTACATTGGTTCACGGCAAAACATCGCAAATATACCATGACAGAAAAACAATATTCCAAGACATACCAAACCCGTTTGTTGCAACGCGGTACCATTCGCTGGTGATCGAGAGAGAATCGCTTCCTGCATGCCTTGAGATATCGGCAGAGACGCAGGATGGCTTGATAATGGCAATAAGGCATCGCGAGCTGCCTATCGAGGGCGTCCAGTTCCATCCTGAATCAATACTTACAAAAGAGGGAAAGGCGATTCTAAGGAATTTCTTAAAAACAAACCAGCCAAAGAGGGTGGCTATCGGATAGGAGTGAGGAGGAAGGGTATGATAACTCAAGCTATACAAACGGTTATTGAAAATAAGCACCTGACGATGGAAGAGGCAGAGCGCGTAATGGATGTCATAATGAGCGGGGACGCTACGCCAGCTCAAATAGCTTCGCTCATAACCGCTTTGAGAATGAAAGGCGAAACGGTTGATGAAATTTCCGGTTTTGCAAAAACTATGCGTGAAAAAGCTAGCCGGATAAGTCCGGAAGTTGTGGATATTGTAGACACCTGCGGCACAGGCGGTGATCAGCTGCACACGTTTAACATCTCAACAACCTCAGCTTTTGTCGTAGCGGGAGCCGGGGTACCTGTAGCAAAACATGGCAATCGTTCGGTGTCGAGCAAAAGCGGAAGCGCCGATGTTCTAGAGGCATTAGGAGTGCGCATTGACCTGCCCCCCGAAGATGTAAAAAGCTGTATCGAGGAGATTGGTATTGGGTTTATGTTTGCCCCCAACTTTCATAGCGCAATGAAACATGCGATCGGCCCAAGGCGTGAGATCGGTGTGCGCACTGTATTTAATATTCTTGGCCCACTAACCAATCCCGCTAATGCGACAGCCCAGCTTTTGGGCGTATATGACCCTTCCTTAACTGCAGTTATGGCTCTTGTACTTGGAAACCTTGGTGTAAAACACGCTCTTGTCGTTCATGGTGATGGTGGGCTTGATGAACTGTCAAACACGGGCGAGAGTATAATCGCCGAGCTAAAAGATGGTCAGGTTAACACTTATACCATTAAACCTGAAGATTGCGGGGTTAGTCGCGCAACTATCGAGGATTTGAAAGGCGGAACAGCAAAGGAGAATGCGGCAATAACACTCGACATCTTAAGAGGCGAAAAAGGTCCGAAAAGAGACATTGTTTTGATGAATGCGGCGGCCGCGCTTATAGCAGCCGATAGGGCCGTGTCCTTTAAAGATGGGATGAAGAAAGCGGCAGAATCAATTGATAGCGGCAGCGCACTTGCCAAACTAGAGGCCCTGCGTAATTTCAAAGTAAAACCTGGCGTAGAAGAACTAAAATGATACTTGACCAAATCGTTGCCGACAAGAAAATATACGTTGAAGAGGCCAAAACAAAAAGGTCCGTTGAGGCATTGATATCCGCAAGCAGGGATAACAAGCGCAGTCTTATTGGTTCTATAAAGGCGCGAAAGCCGGCTATTATAGCGGAGATTAAGAAGCGCTCACCTTCAGGCGGAGAGATGAATTCGGGCTATGGTCTGGCTGAACTTGCCTCGATATATGAAGCCAACGGTGCCGCAGGCATATCGGTCTTAACCGACGAGAAATATTTTGGCGGCAAACCTGAGGATATGCTTAAAGTAAGGGAGGTGGTATCGCTCCCTATTCTGCGGAAGGATTTTATCATTGATGAGTACCAGATCTATGAGGCTAAGGCCTTTGGAGCTGATGCTATACTTCTGATAACTGCAATTCTTGATGATGGCACGATTGATCGGTTTATCACTCTTGCGCACGAGTTAGGACTTGAGGTCTTGCTTGAATCCCACACCGAGGATGAAATCAGGCGGTCGGTAACTACCGGGACCAAGCTGCTGGGGATAAATAACCGCAACCTGCATACGCTGCAAACCGATTTAAGAACTTCTGTTGATTTACTGAGGTTTATCCCGGATGATAGGATTGCAATAAGCGAGAGCGGTATTTCGAGCAGTTCAGATATCAGGAGACTATTTGATGCTGGAGCCGACGGATTTCTAATTGGGGAGGCGCTATTAAAAAGCGGCAACCCAGGCCGGCAATTGGCCGAGTTTATTAGCGGGGTTCAGGATATAGAGGTCAGTAGCCGGGATTAATAGACTTAACAACTAGTAACTTGGCAGCTAAAGCTAAAAACTTAATGGATAAGTTTTAAATAAAACAAAGGAGTGAATCGATTTGGAAACAACAAAATTTATTCTAAGCGAAAAGGAGATGCCTACCGCGTGGTATAACATCCTGGCCGATCTGCCTTATCCACCGGAGCCTTATCTTCACCCGGTGACGAAAGAGCCGATTGGTCCAGATGATTTGGCCCCGCTTTTCCCGATGGCACTGATTGCCCAGGAGGTCAGCACCGAGCGGTATATCGAGATTCCGGATGAGGTGCTCGCTGTCTATAATCTCTATAGACCGGGAACATTATTTAGAGCACGCAGGCTTGAGAAAATACTCGATACTCCTGCAAAGATCTACTACAAATACGAAGGCGGAAATGCAACAGGTAGTCACAAGCCAAATACAGCTATCGCGCAGGCGTATTATAACAAACAGGAAGGTATAAAGAGACTTACAACCGAGACTGGCGCGGGCCAATGGGGCAGTGCGCTATCGATGGCGTGCAGTTTCTTCGGCATGGAATGCGTGGTTTATATGGTTAAAGTGAGCTACAACCAAAAACCATATCGGCGTTCATTGATGGAGGTCTATGGCGCGACGGTTTACGCAAGCCCGACAACTAATACTCAGGCGGGACGTAAGATACTTGAGGCCGATCCGGATTCCCCCGGTAGCTTGGGTATTGCAATTAGCGAGGCGGTTGAGGAGGCCGCAACGAGAGACGATACCCATTATTCTTTGGGAAGTGTACTAAACCATGTGCTCTTGCACCAAACGGTTATAGGTCTTGAGGCCAAGAAACAGATGGAAATGGCCGGAGATTATCCGGACATTATTATCGGATGTTGTGGAGGCGGCAGTAATTTTGCTGGACTTACCTTCCCATTCCTTCAGGATAAATTCGCCGGCAGGGATATGAGGGTGATTGCTGTAGAACCAAAAGCTTGCCCAACCTTGACAGAGGGTGAATACAGATACGATTTTGGCGACACCGCCGGTATGACACCGCTTACCAAAATGTATACGCTTGGGCACGATTTTGTTCCAGCCGGCATTCATGCAGGTGGTTTGAGATACCATGGTGACTCGCCCATTGTAAGCTTATTGTACGAGAAGGGTGTAATCGAAGCGGTTGCATATCACCAGACAAGTGTGTTTGAGGCCGCGCTTCAATTTGCAAGAGCAGAAGGGATTGTACCGGCACCTGAGAGCTCGCATGCAATCCGTGCTGCTATCGACGAAGCCCTGAAGGCTAAAGAAGCTGGTGAGGAAAAGGTAATTCTCTTCGGTCTGAGCGGAAACGGTTACTTTGATATGACGGCTTACGATAGCTATCTAAAGGAAGGACTCAAAGACTACGATTTCGCGCTCGCCTGCAGCGAAGAAGATAGATAAAGCGCTACGAGACCGGGAGACCGGGCAGTGTAAGGAGCAAGGCAATAAATTGGTAAAAGTAAAAATATGCGGTATCACCAACATAGAAGATGCCCTTATAGCCGTGGATTTGGGAGCAGATGCTCTTGGATTTGTCTTTGCAGAAAGCCCACGGAAGGTCACTCCCGAACAGGCTGCTAAGATTATTGGCGAGCTACCGCCGTTTGTGACGACGGTTGGGGTTTTTGTTAACCGTCCCTATGACGAGGTCAAAATGATAGCCGATTTTTGTGGGTTAGATGCTTTGCAGTTTCATGGTGAGGAAAATACGTCGTATTGCCGGCTATTCAACCAAAAGGTTATTAAAGCTTTTAGAATGCGCAACTATACCGAAATTGAAGAGTGGATATTTCAGGAGAACGAGTACGAGGCAAATACATTACTGGATCCAACTAGCAACGTTGTGGCCTTCCTGGTTGATGCGTATGCACGGGGCAAGCATGGTGGAACCGGAATTCATCTTAACTGGGATCTGGTTCGGAACTTGGAATCAAGAAAGCCATTGATTCTTGCCGGAGGTCTAAACCACAAAAATGTTGCACTTGCCATAAAGGTTGTAAAACCGTATGCAGTTGATGTTAGTAGTGGAGTTGAATTAAAACCGGGTAAAAAGGATAGGTACAAGTTGCGTGAATTCATGAAAGTTGTTAAGGAATGCGATAGATAGCAGCGCGTACTGCAAGAAGTGCTAGAAGCTAATGTAATGTAATGATTGGGGGCCGGATAAGCTGAGCGCAAAATGCTTCTAAAAACAGGCAAATTGGCTTTCAGCTGTAAATAATCATGAGAGAGCGGTATTTTAGCGGGATACAGCCCACAGGGGCGTTACATATCGGCAATTACCTTGGGGCTATCAAGAGCTGGATTGACCTGCAGGATAACTATGAGGGAATATTTGGCATAGTTGATTACCACGCCATAACCGAGCCATATAAACCGGAGGACATGGCAAGAAGGGTTATCGACGCGGCTCTCGATTATCTGGCGGCTGGACTTGACCCAAACAAAAGCATAATTATGATACAGTCCCTGGTTCCCGAACATACCGAGATGGCCTGGCTGTTAAACACAGTGACTCCGGTCTCATGGGTTGAGAGAGTGCCGACCTATAAGGAGAAAGCCAAGCGGCTTCGCGTGAGCGTAAATATGGGGCTTTTAAGTTATCCAGTTTTGATGGCGGCCGATATTGTGCTGTACAAGAGCACAATAGTGCCGGTAGGCGAGGATCAGATTCCGCACCTGGAACTAGCAAGAGAGATCGTAAGGGCTTTTAACAGTAAGTTTGGAGATATCTTCCCTGAGCCGGTACCCTATTTAGGCACAGGATCGAAAATAATGTCGCTTACTGAGCCAACCAAGAAGATGAGCAAGAGTCTTGGCCCGCAAAACTACATAGCAATAGCCGATCCTCCTGATGTCATCCGCGCAAAATTAGCAAAGGCAGTAACCGATATAGGGCCGAGGGGCGAAGAGATGAGCCCTGGAGTAAAAAATCTGTTCCAGTTGATGAAAATCTTCTCGTCGGAGGCGACATACAAGCATTTCATGGGGCTGTATGAGGAGGGGAAAATCCGCTACTTCGATATGAAAGAGAAGCTGGCGGATGACGTAATTAGCGCTCTTGGACCGATAAGAGATCGCAGGCAGGAGTTAGCACTAAGGCCGGATTACGTAAGAGACCTCCTAATTGAGGGAAGCCGAAAAGCAAGAGAGATTGCCAGACAAACCCTTTTAGAGGCAAAGACTAACATGGGTCTGAATTATTATATGGACTAAAACACTGCATTGCGAGTTATCAGCCAGGAACCCAAAGCTAAGTAATATAGAGCTAAATTTAAGGAGTAAAGCGATGCAACGCGTGTTACCGGATGAGCGAGGCCATTTCGGTGAGTTTGGCGGCAGATACGTGCCGGAGACCTTAATGACCGCACTTGAAGAGCTGGAGATGGCATATGCCAGGTATAAAGATGATGAGGAATTCAAAGCCGAGCTGGAATTCTACTTTAAAAACTATATCGGCAGACCAACTTTGCTTTATTATGCTGAAAGATTAACGAAGCACTACGCCCGTGCCAAGATCTACCTCAAGCGTGAAGACCTGTGCCACGGCGGCGCACACAAGATGAACAATACAATCGGGCAGGCTCTTCTAGCTAAAAGGATGGGCAAGAAAAGGGTCATTGCCGAAACCGGTGCAGGCCAGCACGGGGTTGCAACTGCGACTGCGGCCGCTCTATTTGAAATGGAGTGTCAGGTCTACATGGGCGAAGAAGATACAAGACGCCAATCTCTAAATGTCTTCAGGATGAATCTTCTCGGCGCTGAAGTAATACCGGTAACAAGCGGTACTAAAACATTAAAGGATGCCATGAATGAGGCCATCCGTGATTGGGTTACCAATGTTGAGACGACCTATTATATAATCGGCTCAGTTGCTGGGCCCCATCCATATCCGATGATGGTAAGAGATTTTCAAAGCATCATAGGGGTTGAGACAAAATACCAGATGCAGGAGGCGGAGGGACGCAATCCTGATGTGATAATCGCTTGTGTAGGCGGCGGCAGTAACGCCATGGGTATCTTCTATCCATTTATAGGTACTGGCGTAAGACTAATAGGTGTTGAGCCGGCGGGGCTTGGTATTGAAACAGGCCAGCACGGAGCGCCGCTAACAAAGGGCTACAAAGGCGTTCTTCACGGTTCGCTCAGCTATCTTTTACAGGACGAGTTCGGGCAGATATTGCCGGCTCATTCAATATCCGCAGGTTTGGATTATCCGGGTGTTGGCCCCGAGCATAGTTACCTCAGAGATAACGGCCTTGCAGAATACGATTCTGTAACTGATGACGAGGCACTGGCAGCATTTAAGCTTCTCTGCCGGACTGAGGGCATACTGCCTGCGCTTGAGAGCTCGCATGCCGTTGCTTACCTAGAGAAAATCATGCCGGAGCTTTCAAAAGACGACATCGTAGTTGTGAATGTATCGGGTCGCGGTGACAAAGATGTCCAGGTTGCCGCAAACGCTCTGGGGGTAAAGCTATGATTACGACAAAGTTAAATCGCATAGATGAACTGTTTATCCGACTCAAGAAAGACAATAAGACTGCTTTGATGCCTTACCTGATGGCTGGTTTCCCAGATATTGAAACATCCCTAAATTTGCTGATAGCTGTTGCGGAGGCCGGTGCAGATTTAGTGGAGTTTGGTATCCCGTATTCCGATCCGTTGGCCGATGGACCGACCATCCAGGCGGCCGCTGAAAGAGCCCTAAGAAACAATATCAACACGGATATTGTCTTTGATCTGGTTAAGAGGGCCAGAGAAAAGACCGATATACCTGTCGTTATAATGACCTACTATAATACAATATACCGATATGGGCTTGAGCGTTTTGCTAATAACGCGGCCGGTGCCGGTGTAGACGGCGTTATAGTACCTGATTTACCCCCAGAAGAGGCCGCTCCATGGAGGGAGGCTGCTATAAAGTACAGTCTGGCTACAGTTATGCTTGCAGCTCCTACCAGCACAGATGAAAGGCTCAAAAAGGTAACCGAAGCTTCCGAGGGGTTTGTGTATTGCGTATCCCTGACCGGTGTTACTGGTGCCAGGGCTAATCTACCCTCAAATTTGACCGATTTTATTAATAGGGTGAAAAGAGTTACCGATAAGCCTCTAGCCGTCGGCTTTGGAATTTCTCGTCCCGAGCAGGCCAAACAAATATCACAGGTTGCAGATGGTGTTATTATCGGTAGCGCTTTAGTAAATCTTATTGCAGATACTGGAGCTCGCTGCATAGAAGCGGCGAAGAAGTACATCTTTGAAATAAAAGCGTCAATGGACAGTTAAGCTGCAAAGCGATATACTATATAAGCTATCAGCCATTAGCCATCAGCTATCAGCTTGAATTTTAAAGGCTGACAGCTGATGGCTGAAAGTTTTATTTTGCAGTTGTTTCAGCATCAAAGTTAGAGCCAAACGTTGTTTTATGGAGCAATATGCCGATAGGTGAATGGTTTAGCAAGCAAAAGAAGAAACCGTCCGAGGACCCCATGGTGGTGAAAAGGGCGGTACCTGATGGTGTTTGGGAAAAATGCAAGGGCTGCAACGAGCCCATTTATATTAAAGAGCTAGAAAGAAACTACAAGGTCTGCCCAAAATGCGGATATCACTTTCCTATCTCTGCTTTTGAGCGGATTACTTATCTTACCGATCCCGGTAGCTTTAATGAGCTATGGTCCGATTTAAGCTCGGGAGACCCGCTGGCGTTTGTTGCGGGCAGAGCTTATACGGATCTGCTTTCTGCCGCAAAGGCAAGAACTGGATTAAACGATGCTGTGATTTGCGGTACCGGCAAGATAAATTTACACGACGTGGCGGTTGCCGCAATGGATTTTAGTTTTATTGGCGGCAGTATGGGCTCAGTTGTTGGTGAGAAAATAGCTCGGTTAACCGAACTAGCAACCGGTGAACAATTGCCACTTATTATAATAAGCAGCTCAGGCGGGGCAAGGATGCAAGAAGGGATGGTATCCCTTATGCAAATGGCAAAAACAAGCGCAGCGGTGGCGCGCCACCATAAGCGCGGACTTCCATATATATCGGTTCAGGCGCACCCAACAAGCGGCGGCGTGACCGCGAGCTTCGCTACTCTGGCTGACGTCATTATCGCCGAACCGAATGCTTTTATTGGTTTTACTGGACCACGGGTTATTGAGCAGACGATAAAACAAAAGCTTCCAAAGGGTTTCCAGACAGCCGAGTTTAACCTTGAGCACGGCATGGTTGATATGGTTGTCGGCAGGCTGGAAATGAAACATACAATATCTAAGCTACTAGATTATCTTGCGGTTAAAGGTGTAGCAAGATGAAGCGTTTTGCATTTGACTTTGAGAGACCGTTAATAGAGCTTGAGACCAAACTTGATGAACTCAAGCGGCTACAGCCCGCCGAAAAAGCGGATATTGCAGCCGAGATCAGATACCTGGAAGAACAGATCCAGAAGCTGCGCATACGAACGTACTCGAACCTTACTCCCTGGCAAAAGGTACAAATTGCCAGGCATCCTGATAGGCCCCGAACGAGCGATTATATAGAAGCGATATTTACCGATTTCATAGAGCTTCATGGCGATAGGACGTACAGGGACGACCCTGCGATAATCGGAGGTCTGGCACGCCTTGCAGGCGAGAAGGTGATGGTTATCGGCCACCAGAAGGGTCGCAATACTAAAGAGAACATTGCGCGAAATTTCGGAATGCCTCATCCTGAGGGTTACCGCAAAGCAAGGCGGCTAATGAAGATGGCAAATAAATTTGGCTTGCCATTGATTACTTTTGTTGACACCCAGGGTGCGTATCCCGGTATCGGGGCGGAAGAAAGAGGCCAGGCTGTGGCAATAGCCGAGAATTTGATGGAGCTTAGTGTACTTGAAGTGCCAGTTATTGTGACGGTCATCGGCGAAGGTGGCAGCGGTGGTGCTCTTGCTATTGGGTTTGGTGACCGGATAATAATGCTTGAGAATGCCTACTATTCGGTTATAACCCCTGAAGGTTGTGCAAGTATTCTTTGGGATGGCGGAGGAGGGGCGGATAAAGCTGCCGAAGCGCTGGGTCTTACCGCCGAAAGGTTGCTCGAGCTTAAGATCATTGATGTTGTGGTAAAAGAACCCCTGGGCGGAGCACATCATGCTCCCGCACTTGTTGCACGCGATGTTAAAAAAGAGCTTGAAAAAGCACTAGCAGATCTAAAAAATGTTGATCCAAAGCAACTCGTTGAAAAAAGATATGCAAGATTGCGAAACATCGGAGTGTACACCCAAACAGATCCCAAAGCTATCAACTTAAACACCGGTGAAATGGTCAACCACTAAAACTCAACCACTAAAACAATCCTGAATTTCAAATTGTAAATGGGCTTACTCTCACCCTTTAGGGGTAAATCAATAATTTTCGGATTACGGTATGGTGCTTATAGCGCTTAGCTGTTATAATTAATTTGTGATTTCGTGAATCACAAATACACGATTGTGAAGCTAAAAGGCAAGACGAAAAAAATTAGAAACCCTAGGAAGGGCTTCTGCAGCGTGGCAATCGCCTTGCCTGACAAAAAAGCCTCCCCATAGTTTGGAGAGGCTTCTATACTTTTAAATATATTATTCTGGCCGACCAACGCAGTTACTAGGCAAAACAGGCCTTGAAATGGCCTAAGAAAGGCCAATGAGCATGCTCCCGGCTGCTTTTGACTTAAATACCGGCGACAATGATAATCAATATATGAGCATATTGGGCGTATTTAGGTCTCGGAAAGGTATCAGGAAAAAGCTTCTCTTAAGTTATCTTGTGATAACCATACCTTTAATCTTCGCGATCGTCTTTGCGAACTATAGTTATTACAATGATAAGCGCCAGGCCATCATGACTGCAAGAGTTGCTTTTGCCCGCAATATCGCAAGCAACTTTGATCACTTTATAAAAGAGGTTTCGACTACCGAAAAGGCCGTGGGTATTGCGATTACGGAAAATAATTATACGAGCACCGATGCAAGCGGGTATCTAGCAAGAATAGCAAGTAGATACCCGGTATTTAGCATGGACTATGTAGGGCTTGATGGCCAAATCTATGCATCATCCGACCCCGCTCTTATAGGACATAAAGAGACGCATAACAGGTTTGATATCAACTCATTAAGCAGTGGCAGAGAATGGGCTGTAACCCCGATTCATCTCCATGAAAACGGGGGGATTGGTTTCGACGTTGTTACTGGAATATGGCATAACGGGAAGCTAGCCGCTGTTATGGTTGCCTCAATCGATTCTACGAGACTGAATGAAATAATTACCGTTGAAGTTCCCGGCGGTGGGTATAACATTACAGACAGCAACGGAATGCTTGTTTATCAGAACCAGTATCCCAACAAACCTATGTCTGAGCGTGACTGGAGCAACTATAACTTTGTTAAAGTGGCACAATCGGGCAAGGAATATACCTCAGACGGATTGATATTTCCGGTAGATGATTCATACCGGATGGGTGCGCAGGTTCCGATACGAAGCATAGGCTGGAGTGCGGGTTCCTTCGTGCCGGTTGAGGAAATCCTGGCACCGATTAGGGATGATGTTCTAAGAAGTGCCGTAGCAACAAGTTTAGTTGCTCTGTTGGCAGTGACCCTTGGTTTTTGGATTAGCGGAAGAATGGTAAAGCCAATGGTTAAGCTTGCAAGTAAAGCACATGCGATCGCCAGGGGCAATTTTGATGAGGAAATTGGGCCAATTATAACCGGCGACGAGATTGAAGACCTTGCAGAGAGCTTTGACGCGATGCGGGTTAACTTAAAAGAATACGTGGAAGAACTAAGCGGTTTGGTTAAGGTTGGCGAGCGGATAAACTTAGCACTTAACATCCCATTTGTTGAAAATGCAATTGTCAACGCACTTAAAACCTATTTTAAAGCGGAGGCAGTCTGGGTCGCGCTCTATGAGGAAAGCACAAAGAGTATAGTTATTGATCACTTCTGGAGCGAGAAGAACGTCAATTTTGCAGGTACAAGGTTAATGGCTGGGCAGGGAGAGATCGGTAAGGTGCTCATGACGGGCAAACCGTCTATAGTAAGAGATCAGGCTGCGACCGATTTTATTCCAAAAGATGATGCAGTTGATATCGGCATAAATACGGCGATAACACTTCCTCTTATATCGGGTAGCGGAGCTTTGGGTGCGATAGGGCTTTATACTCCGTTGCTTAGCCAGGACAAAATTACCGAAAAAGAAATGGGTCTACTTATGGCTTTGGCAAATCAGGCGGCTGTAGCGATAGAGAATGCACGCCTGTATGAGGAGACGCGCCAATCCGAACTTAAACTCAAGGCCTCAAATGAGGATTTGAGAATCTTAAATAAAATCGCTCTGGATATATCATCCGGCTTGGACCTTACCGAGCTTCTTGAAAAGACCGTTAAGAATGTGGTAGAGCTGGTTGGTGCGGACTTAGGGTCAATCGGGCTCTGTGATGATGAAGAGGGCGGGAAGGTTAAGTGCAGGTATAAGATTATTGCAAACCAGCCTGTTGCAAGCGCGAAGTTACCGGAAGATCTAGGTTTGGCTGAATCTGCGGTTAGATTTAAGAAGTCGGTGTTTACCAACGACTACAGGCATGACCCCAGGGCATCTGCAGATGCGATTGCACTGGGAATAAATGCGGTTGCTGTATCGCCTCTTTTAATCGGGAATCGCATTCTCGGAACAATTCAAGTTGCGATGATGGGAAGTAAGATATTTACCGAGGCCGACATATCGCTGCTTGAGGCTGTCGCTAGCCAGGCATCCGTTGCAATTGAAAACGCAAACCTATACAGCAGAGAGCGAGATGTTGCAGAAACTCTGCAAAATGCTCTTCTAGCTGTGCCGGATAACCTCATGGGTATCAATATTGGCCTGCTTTACCGCGCAGCGACCAATAAATCCAAAGTCGGCGGAGATTTCTATGATTTCATAGAGTTTATGGATGGCAAAATCGGCATCGTGCTAGGTGATGTGTCGGGTAAAGGCTTGGAGGCTGCAACAGCCACTGCCCTAGCCAAGATGACTATAAAAGCTTTTGCATATGAGTGCGATTCTCCTGCGGAGGTCCTGGCGCGTGCCAACAGGGTTATAAGCTCTCAGCTTGCGCCGGGTCATTTTATTACTATAGCTTACATTGTTATCGACCCAAGGACAGGGAAATTGCGTTATGCGATCGCAGGGCATCCGTCGCCAATCATTATAAATTATGAGACACTGGCAGTACGGCAGCTCAGTATTGGTTCAACCCCTCTCGGCGTATTGATCGGCGCCGATTATGACGACTTTACCGATTTGTTGTCACCCGATGAAGTCATACTTCTTTATACCGATGGGTTACTTGAGGCAAGAAAAGGTGCCGACAATTTCTTTGGCGAGGAAGGAATAATCAACACGTCACTAAGTGTTGCCCGGCCTAATGTACGAGAGATTCCTGGTATGCTGCTTGAAGCTGCCCAAGAATACTCAGGCGGGAAGCTAAACGACGACGTTGCAATAATTGCTGTAAGCTTGGATGGCAAGTTCAAAGCTTCTTCAGAGGAAAGTGAAGCAAAATCCAAGGGCTTTATTAGCGATTGGGTTATCTAGGAAATTTCGATTTACGATTTAAGATCGCCGATTGATAGATTTAATTGCAGTGAATCGCAGCGCAAAGTTTTAGCCAACAGAAAAGTAGCGCAGGACTTTAGCCTGCTTACCTATGCCTATTAAAGGTGAGTTGTTATGCGGGCGATAGGTAATAAAAAAGACCCGATCCTACGGGTCTTTTTTTGTGCCGAAGGCCGGGATCGAACCGGCATGAGGTTGCCCTCACTGGTTTTTGAGACCAGCGCGTCTGCCAATTCCGCCACTTCGGCAGGTGACCTTATCTATTTTAAATTTAAAGAATATTTTTGTCTAGCTGATGAGTTGAGTCTGTGATTATACCACTAAGTTTCTAATCGATAACAAGAGCGCTGCTTTGGGGTGCTACGCAGTCCAACTCACGGTGGTGAAATGCTTACTACACTTATTATTCTGGCAACTATTTTCTCAGGGTGTGCGCCAACAACGACAACTACAACGACGGCAACACAAAGAGAGCGTATAAGGCGAACAACAACTACACAGGCGAGAACTACAACTACGCAAGCAACAACCACAACGACACTGCCTACGACCACGACCCAGGCGCCAACCACTACGACAACTCAACCCGCATCAACTACTACTCAGGCTCCAGCTGCACAACTAACACTTGATATAGTTTCTGTTACATCGCCGGTTTCACGTGGTAATGCTGTAACATTGGTAGCAAAGACGACGCCGGGTGCAACTTGCAGTATTGTGGTCATGTATAAGAGTGGACCCAGCCGTGCTCAGGGGCTTGGAACCAAAGTAGCCGATGCAAATGGTTATGTTTCATGGACGTGGATAGTTGGGACAAGGACAACACTTGGAACTTGGCCAATTACTGTAACCGCATCGATGGGTGGCAAAAGTGTTAGCCGAAGCACGAGCTTTACTGTAGTGGAGTAAAGGAAATAACGGAAAAACGACTCTTAGCGATAAACTGCAGCAACCACTTGAAAGTATCTACAACAGAAATGCTTATAACTGCTGTAACCTATTTGGGTACACAAAAAAACGGCCGCTATCAACCAGGGTAAATCTGTATTGGGGGTTTGCAGATTTAATCACATAAATAACGATTGTTAAGGATCAAATTTCTATGATGGTTAAGGAGGGATAGAAGCGCATATGTTAAAAGAGCGTGTATATGAGATTATAGAAGTATCACCTCCAGGGGATTTAACCAGCAGGGTTTTTGTCGTTTTTATAATGACTTTGATTATAGCAAGCACAATTGCGGTAATGTTTGAGACGGTTGAGAGCATCTCATCTCGATATAGAAGCTTCTTTGTATTATTTGATGCATTTTCGGTGGCAATTTTTACGATTGAATATATCCTAAGGCTATGGACCATCACCGCTAGTGAAAAATACAGAAGACCTATCTTAGGAAGGCTAAGATATGCTATCACACCGCTGGCTATTGTAGATTTAGTTGCTATTCTGCCGTTCTATATTCCTGCGGTACTGATTGATTTAAGGTTCGTGAGGGTGCTGCGCCTTTTTAGAATCTTTCGTGTGTTTAAATTAGGTAGGTATTCTGAATCGTTGATGACTCTTGGAAGGGTAATGAGGGCTAAAAGTGCAGAGCTTGCAATAATCTTATTTGTAATTGCTGTTTTGCTAGTATTTTCCTCAAGCTTGATTTACTACGCTGAACATGATGCTCAGCCTAAGGCTTTTCCAAATATCCCTGCCTCTATGTGGTGGGGAGTAGTTACTCTTACGACTATCGGCTACGGTGATGTGTATCCTATTACCCCTTTAGGAAAAATCTTTGGAGCCATAGTGGCAATCCTTGGAATCGGCATGTTTGCATTGCCAGCGGGTATTCTTGCCTCTGGGTTTTCTGAGGAGATTCGGAGGAAGCAGGAAAACATATAGATGTAAAACATACAGATGTAAATTAGCAGGTGGGGAGGTGCTGAGGGCAGGAAAAGTCGTTGAATTAGTCAATCCTACCATTTCTGCCTATGCGCTTTTCAATTTAAGCTTGCTTGCGAAGTCAATGAGCAGCCAGGGTTGGTAGATTTCACTGTAGGAGTTGTAGTTTGGGTTGGAGATATATTTATGCAAAGTTGCGTTTATGCCGGGTAGCCCGTTGTTTGAGTTGCGGATGGTCGACTGCAGGAATAACGGCACAGAATGGCGAGATTTCTCAACCTGGTCTGCGGCATAGGCGATGAATAGAAATGCTGCACCGTAGTTATTGTTTGAATAGGAGAAGCTGTTTGCCAGCTTAACGTTAGGGTTGTTTTTAAAATCGTTTACATAAAGTTTTGGATAACCGCCATTTAGGTACTCGGCGTAGACCGCCATGCCCTCATCAAGCCAGGCGATATCTGCACCGCCGCCGACATAATAAAGCAAATGCTCAAACTCATGAGCAAGCGTGTTATATGCCTCAGAGGGCTCGTTTTTGACAACCTTTGAGTTGAGGTAAAGCATTGTTGTTTGATTCTGGCTGGCAATATCGTTTGGGTCGAAGTAGCCATCCATCTCTCCTAAATTGGTGATAAGTATACTTATGTGTGAAGCCCGTTTTGCAGCTGTTTCACTTGCAAAGTAGCTGATGTTCTTGGAATAAATACGCTCGTCAAAGTGATCCAGGAGGGCAGTTACTGATTTGTTTGGGATTGGAGTTACCTGGTCTATCCATATATCGGTATGTTTTCCCACAGCGACTAAACTTGCTTTTAGTGTTCTAATTTTGCTCCTTGTGTTGAATTTATATATGCTGAATGAGCGTACTTGTCCAACACGGGCGGTATTTGGGATTGTCTGGGCCGTGGCAGAAAGATTTGCAGCTGGCTTTGAGATTGCTGCTGTGCTTGATTTGCCATTGCTGGTTGCGGCAATGGCGTTGCTTTTTTCGGCGGATTTTGTGTTTATAGTCAGTATAGTTGTGTTTCTTGCGGCAAGTTTTATCTGGTTGTGGTCTGCAGCGTTTCTGCTGCCTGCCTGGTGTAAGGCCGGCCATGCACAGCCAACTACCACTTTATCTATCGCATATATTGAAACGACTAGTGCTACGATAAGCAGTAAGTCAATGAGCTTAGAATACCGCTTATAGCTGCTTGATGATGCCATAAACACTCGTATGTACACCTACCGAACTATAGGTTGTCATGAACCAGTATACTGGTTTACTCAGCTCAGAGCAATGACATGCGTAAGCTGTATTGCAGGCCATATAGTAAGAAGGAGAGAGTCAAATCAATGCATCTGCATGAAAGACATGATAAAATCAAATCAACGATAGGGCTGTTCTTGGATGCAAGTTCCCAGCTCTATGTGGGGGAAATAGTTTGCAAACAGCAGATCCATACCGCAAGGTGGCTAATTTAGGTGGTCAGGAAATAGAAAAGATCGAAGCGGTAGGCAGAAATATCCAGCTTATCGCTGACTTAAGCTATTCGGATATTATCATATATTGTCCGGTAGGCAACGGCCAGATGGCTGTCGTAGCTGCAGCTAAACCCAACACTTCAATATCGTTGAGGCCCGATATTGCAGTTGGCCAGATCATTAAAAAACCACCGAAAGCAGTGCTTGAAGCTTTTTCTGATGGCAAACGAGTTGAGGCAGATGGCAAAGATCCAAATGGTACTCCCATCCGGATTTACGCAATCCCTATAAAGTCTGGCGAACAAGTCATAGCTGTTATGACCAGCGAGCGCCGCTCACCTGACGAATGGCGACCGAGTGAAATGGAAAAAATGTATATGGCCTCAGCAGATGACCTAATCCACATGATAGAAGAAGGAGTTGACGTTGGAATCAACTTCTCGCCTTCAAAAGAAGCAGGCGACGGCCTACTCCGTGTGGATTTTAACGGCAATATTACCTATGCGAGCCCAAATGCCGTCACGATTTATCGGCGGCTTGGCGTTCAGGATTCGCTGGTAGGTAGCTCGATATATAAACTTGGGCTTGATGAGACACCGATATCGAGCGCTCTAGAGGATCGCAAGGCAATCAGGCGCGAGGTAGTTGAAAAGGGTGTTACATTAATCAAGCGAGCAATTCCTTTAATTGAAAAAGACAGAGTAAAAGGGGTTGTTGCAATTGTGCGGGATATTACCGATGTGCGTGCTCGAGAGCAGCAACTCAAGATAAAAGAGGCTACTATCAGAGAGATACACCATCGTGTTAAGAATAATCTTCAAACGATTGCAAGTCTTTTAAGGCTGCAATCGCGCAGGATGACATCGCCGGAGGCTCGCCAAGCTCTTTTAGAAAGTGTCGGGCGCATCTCAAGCATAGCCGTTGTGCATGAGGTTTTATCGCAAAGCAGGAGCGGCACTTTAGATTTTAAAGAGATTGCTGACAACATTAACGCCATGATTCAAAGCAGTCTGGTTCATCCTGAGAAAAAGATAAGTATTATTACCAAAGGGATGGGTGGACAAATACCGGCTCCTGTTGCTACTGCCCTTGCCCTTGTTTTAACCGAGTTAGTTCAAAACGCTGTTGAGCATGGGTATGAAAAAAGAAAGGCCGGAAAGATTGTTATTGACCTTATGCGGCGCGGTAAATCGCTTACCATGACTGTTAGCGATGATGGGAACGGGCTACCAAAGGGTTTCAATATATCTAAAAACAGCAACCTAGGATTGCAAATAGTGCATACACTTGTTTCCGATGAACTTGGTGGTAGCTGGGATATGCAAAGCAACGGTGGGACAAAAGTTATAGTGAAGGTACCGGTACCGGATGAGCAAAGTCAGATTCTTTAATCAAGTGAAGGGGTATATATGTCGAGGCTCAGGGTATTAATTGCTGAAGATGAAGCGATAATTCGTCTCGATTTAAAAGAGATTCTCGAGGAACTTGGGCATATAGTAGTTGGCGAGGCTTGGGATGGGGAGACGGCGCTAGAGCTGGCCGAAACATTGAAGCCCGACCTGGCAATTTTGGATATCAAGATGCCGGGGATGAACGGAATTGAGGTTGCACGATTGATAACCGCCGCAGGGATTTGTCCTGTTGTGATGCTTACGGCATATAGTCAGAAGTCTCTTATTGATGAGGCGATTAAGGCTGGAGCAATGGCTTATCTAGTTAAACCTTTTAACAAATCAGATTTGCTGCCCGCTATCGAAGTTGCGCGCAGCCGGTTTTTGGAGATGCAGGAGCTTGAAAAGCAAGTTAGAAACCTGGAAGACAGGCTTGAAACACGTAAATTGGTTGAGCGCGCAAAAGGCACGCTTATGAAAAAGCTCGACCTTGATGAAGCGAGTGCATTCAGGCAATTGCAGAAGTGGAGTATGGATAAGCAGCTATCACTAAAGCAAGTTGCAGAGTCGATATTGAAGGCAGAAGAACAAATATAGGGTTCAGGACCCTGGCTTCTGACCCCTAGTAAGGAAGGTACTCTAGTTGAAGAAAAGTTTTTGGAGTTCTGTAGCAGAGTTTTTAGTCTTGCTTCTTGTTGCATATGTTTTAGCATTGGGAATCCGAATGTTTGTAGCAGAAAGAAGAGATGTACCGACAGGTTCCATGGAGCCTACAATTCATGCAGGTGATTCACTTTTTACCGTAAAAGCCCTATATTACTTTAAAAATCCTGAACGTGGCGATATCGTTGTTTTTAATGTTCCAAAGAGTGTCGATCCGAAAGCAACGTTTCCCTGGGTTAAAAGAGTAATCGGATTACCTGGAGATACCGTTGAAATTCGTGATGGTAAGGTTTATGTGAACGGTAAAGTGTATAATGTTCCCGGAGCCAGTAAACCGAAGTACTCGTATGGTCCGGTAAGGGTCGAAGATAATATGCTCTTTGTGTTGGGAGATAACCGCAACCATAGCTTTGACGGTCACTACTGGGGTCAGCTCCCAAGAGAAAATGTTATTGCTAAGGCTGTTTTTGTCTTCTGGCCACCAAAAGACGCAAAATTGTTAAAGTAAGAGCAATGGAGTAACTCATGGTGCGCTTAGCCCATGAAGAAAGGGCAGTAGAGATTCGCGTTACGGGCATTGTACAAGGTGTCGGCTTTCGTCCTCATGTTTATAAATCTGCCGTTTCCCTTGGGTTAAACGGTTGGGTGATAAACACTACGGCAGGTGTTACCATAAGGCTCGAAGGCGAAGCTAGAAAGGTAGCGCAATTTATTGATGATCTCCGTGAGTTTCCGCCACCACTGTCTCGCATCGAGAGACTATCGGTAAAAGATGTAGAGCTGGAGGGATTTAGCACATTTTTTATCCACGAGAGTCAAAGCGTCTCCGACACCGATGTATCCATCCCTCCCGATGTCGGAACCTGTCCGGATTGCCTGCGCGAGTTTTGGAATGCAAAAGACCGCCGGTACGGCTATCCATTCATTAATTGCGTCAATTGCGGACCGCGTTTTTCTATAACCCGCGCCGCACCATACGACCGTAAAAATACGTCTATGCAGGCTTTTAAGATGTGTAAGGACTGCGCTGCCGAGTACAGAGATCCCACCGACCGTCGGTTCCATGCGGAGCCAAATGCCTGTCCGGCCTGCGGTCCGCAACTGATGCTAACATCTGCAGATGGAGCACCTATTAATGAAGATATCCGCGCTCTTTTAAAGATGGGATACATCTTAGCTATCAAGGGAATTGGTGGGTATCACCTTGCCTGCAACGCGCACAATTCTCGCGCGGTGCGTCTACTTCGCGAGAGGAAGAGGCGTCATGCAAAGCCTTTTGCACTGATGTGCCGAGATTTGGAGACTGTTCGTAGGTATTGCAGGCTATCAGCTCGCGAAGAAGAGGTTTTAACGTCTCCGGCGCGGCCAATTGTGCTTCTTGAGAGAAGACTCTCAAGCGAACTCTGCGAGGATATAGCCCCGGGTCTTGATACGCTTGGCGTAATGCTTCCGTACACCGCTCTTCACTACGGGCTTTTTGATGAAGAGCTTTCTATACTGGTAATGACAAGCGCCAATATCAGCGGTGACCCACTCATCATAACCGAAGAAGATGCCTACGCGCACTTAAGCGACCTGGCGGATGCATTTGTCATACACAAGCGTGAGATAGTAAACAGGGCCGACGATTCGGTTGTCATGCTATTTGATAAAAATCCCTACTTAATACGGCGCTCGCGGGGGTATGTGCCCCAGGGTATACGGCTTCCCCTTACCGTGTCTGCAGTTTTTGCGGCAGGTGGCGACCTGAAAAGCGTGTTTGCCTACGCCCAAAAAGACAAGGCAATTTTAAGCCAGTACTTTGGGGACCTAGATAATCTTAAGAATCTTGACGCGTATAAAAAAGGTGCCCAGTTTTTTAGCGAGTTTTTAAAAATCAGGCCCGAGAAAGTTGTCTGCGACCTGCATCCCGACTATGTGAGTGCCAAGTTTGCCCAAGCATATGCCCAAGACCTTAATATGCCGCTTATAAAGGTGCAGCATCACAAGGCGCATTTTGCATCAGCCATGGCTGATAACAATTTAAACGAAAAGGTCTTAGGTATTGTCTGCGACGGCACGGGCTATGGAGAAGACGGCACCGTTTGGGGCTTTGAGTTTTTCTACGGCGATTATTACGGTATTGAGAGGGTTGGCTCACTTATGCCTTTCATCCAGCCTCGGGGTGACGGTGTTATCAAGAACCCTCTTCAGATGGCCGCAGTTTTGCTTTTTGATATGTGGGAAGATAAAGACAAGGTTCTTGAAGTATTGCCAGACAGCGGTGGGCTTTTGCCCTTTGTCGAAGCTCAGATAAAAAGCGATTCTTTAGGTATAGCCTCATCAAGCTGCGGCAGGCTCTTTGATGCTGCTGCCGCACTATGCGGTTTTACAGGCAGAGTGACTTACGAGGGAGAAGCTGCCATGCGCATGGAAGCTATGGCACATAGAGCTTCTGAAGCCAAACCATACGGTTACGAGATAATAGAAGACAAGATGCTTTACTTATCTTGGAGCTTTGTAAGAGACATGGCTGAGGACAAACTAAGAGGTACCAACGCTGACATGCTTGCAGCGCGTTTTCACCAAACAATCGCAACAGCAATCTGCGATATGATAAAAAGACTTGCCGCCCGTTACAGGACAGACAAAGTAGTTTTTTCGGGAGGTACTTTTCAAAATCGCTTTATTGCAAGCAGATTAGCCAAAGCTCTTCCCAGGTATAGCATAGAGCCCTACTTTCACCGTCAGGTACCAACGAACGATGGCGGAATAGCGCTGGGACAGCTTTTGTTAGCTGCTGGCGACAACAGTACAGGGCTTTAGCCCTGTTTAGCAGTCGTAAGGTTGTAAAGGGCTGTACTACTTTTTGTTTGGTGCCTAAAGGGCAGCACTACGGCTTTTAATTTCTTGCCAGGTTGGGTATTAACATAGCGCAAGTGCATAACTTTCTAATTAAACCAGGAGGATTACAGCGCATGTGTCTTGCCGTTCCATCAAAGATCGTCTCGATAGACGAGGGTGGTTTTACCGCCGATGTTGATGTCTTAGGAAACATAAAGAAGGTGGGTATTATCCTTGTTCCAAATGCAAGCGTTGGAAATTGGGTACTAGTTCATGCTGGGCAGGCGATTAGTGTAGTTTCAGAGGAAGAGGCAAGTGCTTCACTTGAGACGTGGGAGGAAGTACTCCGTGATTACGAAGCTTGATAAGAAAAGATATTTCCAGCTACTAACAGAGAAATTGCATGAGGTCGCAGCCCGCCCAGTTAAGCTGATGGAGGTATGTGGCACGCACACGATGGCGATAGGCAAAGCTGGCATTAGAGGTGTGCTACCGCAGCAGGTCGAGCTTATCTCCGGGCCTGGATGTCCGGTTTGCGTGACCGCCGATGCCGATATCGATGCCTTTATGCAACTAGCAGAGGATAATAGGGTAACCATTGCAACATATGGCGATATGATGCGTGTACCCGGCACTAAAGGGAGTCTGGCCGAGCTCAAGGCAAGGGGCGCGGATATAAGATTAGTCTACTCGGCACTGGAGGCGCTGTCATTTGCAAGGGCCGAGCCATCCCGTGAGATAGTATTTCTTGGGGTTGGTTTTGAGACAACTGCACCTGCTACCGCACATGCCGTTAAAGTGGCGAAGCAGGAAGGCTTAGCAAACTTTAGCATCTACAACCTTCATAAGACAGTACCTGAAGCTTTAAGGGTTCTGGTCCAAGATAAAGCGACAAGCATCGATGGATTTATACTTCCCGGTCATGTAAGCGTTATTATCGGAGAGGCTCCATACCAGTTTCTCGCTGAGGAATTCGGAGCGGTGGGGGCTATCGCTGGGTTTGAGCCGCCCGAGATAATGGTTGCGGTATTAAAGCTTGTAAAAGATATAAACGCGGGCAAGCCGGTAATAACGAATCTTTACCGCAAAGTCGTGCGCTCGGAAGGCAATATAGTTGCACAGCGGTTGCTTGATGAGGTCTTCAAAAAGTCGAGTGCCGAATGGCGCGGCCTTGGGGTGATTCCTGGTAGCGGTCTTGCACTTAGAGAAGAGTTTGAGCAGTTTGATGCAGCCCGGAAATTTGCAGTTGAACGAAGAAGCGTAAAATTTCACTCAGGGTGCCGCTGCGGCGAGATCTTAAAAGGCGTCATCAAACCAAAGCAATGCGCTCTGTTTGGCAGGCGCTGTACTCCTGATAATCCAGTAGGTCCATGTATGGTGTCAAGCGAAGGAACATGTGCAGCTTATTATCTCTACCATGGGGGCGAAGAAGTTGTCTGAAAAGGTACGTTTAGCTCATGGCAGTGGCGGTGAGATGACTGCGCGGCTTATCGAAGAAGTCTTTTATACTTATCTAGGCGGTGATCTAAAGAGTGCAAATGACTCGGCCATTTTAGAGCTCGGCGGCAGGGCCGCATTTACCACCGATTCATTTGTTATTAGTCCGCTCTTCTTTCCGGGAGGTGACATCGGAAAACTTGCCTTTTGTGGAACGGTAAATGACCTTGCTGCTGCTGGAGCCAAACCGGTTGCTCTATCCGCCTCGTTTATAATCGAAGAAGGGATGGATATTGCAGAGCTTAAGCTTATTGTAATGAGTATGGGTGAGATAGCTCGCCAGACCGGCATACCCGTAGTTGCTGGAGATACAAAAGTCGTCGATAGCGGGAGCGCGGACAAGCTATTCATTACCACATCCGGTATTGGAATAATCCCCGAGGGAGTTGACTATCACCCGCGCTATATCCAGCAAGGTGATAAGATAATTATAAGCGGCACCGTAGGTGATCATGGCTATTGCATTACCACTATTCGTGAGGGTATTGATATCCAAAGCTCTGTTATGAGTGACTGCCAGCCACTGCACGGGCTTGTTTCGTTGCTGACTCACTTTGCACGAGATGTGCGTGCGGTGCGCGATGCTACACGCGGGGGGCTAGGGACGGTCCTTAACGAGTGGGCTCAGCAAAGCAACCGGGGCATCCTTGTTTTTGAGAATTTAATACCGGTAAAAGATGAGGTAAAAGGCGGATGTTCGCTTCTTGGCATTGAGCCCATATATCTTGCTAACGAAGGCAAGATGGTCTTCGCTGTTGCACCTGAGATAGCCGGCCAAGTCATAGATATTTTAAGAAACCATCCCGCTGGAAGCGATGCCGCCATCATAGGTGAAGTTACTGCCGGAAATCCACAGGTAATAATGGAAACTGAGTGGGGGACAAAAAGAATAGTGCCTGTACCTCGTGGCGAGATACTGCCAAGAATCTGTTAGGTTTAAAGACCATGTTGATAACAATCCACTCCTTGCCCACCTATTAGCCCAAAGAGGTGATGGCGCAATAAAGAGGTAATAGCGTAATCTTGGTTTTGAGAATTATTTCTCAATGTTTTGGGTAAATAACTTATTGATTAGTTAACTGAGTCAGAAAGGCGGTGGGGGTATAGGAAAAGCTTCGTTTTTCTCCAGACATGTCCTTTTGTAAAGCAAGACCATGGTGCATAAGGGGAGGTGTAGATGGTTTATGCTTGAGCTAAGTGAGATCTTTGGAAAAAAGTTCAGCCGAAGGGATTTTCTAAAGTATAGCTCGACCATAGCTGTGTTATTAGGGCTGTCGGAAGCTTATGTACCGCGAATTGCCGATGCTTTAGAAACAATCACATCAAAGAAGCAGCCGGTGATTTGGCTAAACGGTTCAGGTTGCACCGGTTGCACAGTATCCTTCGCTAATAGCCGCTACCCCACGGTTTCTGAACTTGTTCTCGACACAATCTCGGTTAAATACAACGAAACACTTATGGCTGCAAGCGGGGAGGTAGCTGAGAAAGCCTTGGAAGATGCTGTTAACCAATTCAAAGGCAAGTATATCATGGTAGTAGAGGGGGCTATTCCCACGAAAGAAAACGGCATCTACTGCAAGAGCGGAGGAAAGACTTTCCTGGAAACAGTGAAGATGGTTGCCAAGGGTGCGGCATACAATGTGGCCGTGGGGACTTGTGCATCTTTTGGTGGGATACCTGCAGCCCAGCCGAATCCCACTGGTTGTAAGGGACTAAAAGATGTTATCGGGGGTACGGTACTTAACATTCCTGGTTGCCCACCGCATCCAGACTGGGTAGTAGGTTCTCTAGTTAATATCCTAATGTTCGGTAAAGTTCCTGCTTTAGATGAGCATGGCCGACCGGAGATGTTTTATGGGAAAGTCATCCATGAAAATTGCCCGCGCCGCGGAGCGTACGAGCAGGGCAGCTTCGTCAAGAACTTCGGAGTTGCGCTTACTAATATTGAGGGCTGTATGGGAGCCAAGGGGTGTCGTGGCCCAATCGCTCACGCCGACTGTCCGCAACGTCTGTGGAACAGCGGCGTGAATTTTTGTATTGGGGCCAGTGCTCCCTGTGCTGGATGTACAGAACCCGATTTCCCCAGAATGTTACTCTTTGAACCTATTCCAGAGGTGACTAAACAGATTGAAGCAGGCAAAGAGGGAGCCGTCGGTACTTTTGGAGCCAGCCTTGGCGGAGCGGTAGCCGGAGCAGCTGTAGCTGCCGGAGCCATGTATCTGGCCCGCGAGAAGAACAGGCAAAGCTCAGAAGGCAAAAAGGAGGTGTAGTAAATGGCGCAGAAAGTCGTTATTGACCCTATTAATAGAATAGAGGGGCATTTAAGCATCGAAGTAGATATCGACGGCGGGAAGGTAGTCGATGCCCGTGCATCAGGAACAATGTGGCGCGGCTTTGAGGTTATCTTAAGGGGAAGAGACCCGAGGGATGCCGCGGTTATTACCCAGCGTATCTGTGGTGTTTGTCCGGCAGAGCATGCGCATGCATCAACACAGAATCTTGATGCCGCATTTGGAGCGGAGGTGCCGGATAACGGGCGTATCATCCGCAACCTGGTGTGTGGTGCAAACTTTATCGCGTCCCACATTCTCCATTTCTATCACCTGTCTGCGCTCGATTATCTGGACATAATGGCCGTAGCCAGCTACACCGGAAATGATCCAGCTTTGCTGCAGCTCAAAGACAAAATTGTTGCACTTGTAAAAGCAGGCGATACCTCACCGCTAACACCACGATACGAGCCTGACGAATTTAGCGTGAACGATCCGGAGATAGTGACATCGGCCGTACACCATTACTTACAGGCCCTGGATATGCGTAGAAAAGCGCAAGAGATGCTGGCTATCTTCGGGGGCAAAATGCCGCATCACGTGTCTTTTGTTGCGGGCGGGGTAACCGTTCAGCCAACTGCAGATAGCATCGCGGCATTTCGCAGCCGATTGTTAGAGTTGATCGACTTTATTAACAATGTTTACCTCCAGGATGTCCTGACTCTGGGTACAGGACCGCTAAAGCCGATACACGACGCAAAGATAGGTTTCGGTCCTGGTAACTTCCTTGCGTTTGGCATGTTTGACCTTGGAAAGTCGGGAGATTACAAAAACCGGTTCCTTAAATCAGGGGCGATATTTGGTGGCAACATCAGTAAGGTAAACCCGCTTGACCCATCTAAAATCGAAGAGCAGGTAAAGTATTCCTGGTATGACGATAGCAACACCGGTAAGCATCCAAGTGAGGTTCAGACAAATCCAAGCCCAAACAAAGAAGGTGCCTACTCGTGGGTTAAGGCCATGAGATATGATGGAAAACCAATGGAAGTAGGACCTTTGGCCAGGATGTTGGTAACTCAGGATAAGGGATTTATGGATTTGGTATCCAAAATAGGGGCCTGGCCGTCGGCAGTGGCCCGCCACGCGGCACGTGCCTACGAGTGCAAGATGGTAGCAGAGGGCATGATGAGCTGGCTTGAACAATTGAAACCGGGCCAACCGGTATGCGATGAAAAGCCTGTTCCCCAGTCAGGCGAAGGCATGGGTTTAGTTGAGGCGGCTAGAGGTGTACTGGGTCACTTTATGGAAATTGAAAACGGCAAGATCAAGCGTTACCAGTGCACACCGCCAACCAACTGGAATGCGGCGCCAATGGATGATAAGGGTGTAAAAGGTCCGATTGAGCAGGCCCTAATTGGAACGCCTGTGCCTGATCCAAAGAACCCTCTCAACGTTGTAAGGGTTGTCCGATCATATGACCCGTGAATGGGCTGTGCGATACATCTGATTCGGTCTGAATCAGACGAAGTCATGAAGTTCAGGGTCATATAGAATTTGCGGGTAAAAGATAAGGTGGGTTATGGCTGATAATGGAAGGAATGAAGTTCTAGTTCTAGGCGTTGGCAATATTTTGCTTAAAGACGAGGGCATTGGAGTGCATGTGGTAAAAGCCATGCAGGACGTGCAATTGCCCGATAGCGTTACGCTGTTTGATGGAGGAGCTGGAGGGATTGACCTTCTTGAGCAAATAGAAAGGGCCGACCGCCTCATCATAATCGACGCCATCGATGCTGGAGACGAGCCGGGTACCGTATTTCGGTTTAAACCCGATGAAGTCAAAGCGTTATTGGATGAGCATAAAACATCTCTACATCAAGTCGATCTCTACGACACGTTGAAACTTGCCAAATTCATCGGTTGCTATCCAGAAACGGTTATTATTGGAATACAGCCAAAAGAGATCGCCTGGGGAACTGAACCAACTCCTGACATATCTGCTCAGATACCTCGAGTAATCGACCTTGTAACCCGTGAAATACTAGCCATAAAGGGTGAACCTTACTGTGGAGGGAGTGATAAGCAATGGGTATAAGCCGGAGAGACTTCATTAAAATTTCCGGTTTAACGGCTGCCGGTATTGCGGCGGGCGGTTTAAATGCAAGCACTCCTGCCCTGGCAGAAACAAGGGGGATTTCGGGCGTCGCAGAAAAAGCTCTGCTTAACGATCCCTCGAAATGTATCGGTTGTTTAAGCTGTGCAATTGCCTGCAAGAAATCCAACGGTTTGCCAAATGTTTATAAGTATTCATCATTTACCGACGGCAGTACTTGGACCACCGTCAAACTCAAGAACAGCAGCTTGCAGGGGCAACCAGCTAAATACAACCTAAAAGTTCAGTGCATGCATTGCAGCAAACCAAGTTGCGCCGCCGTATGTCCGACAGGAGCTATCTATAGGCGAGACGATGGAATTGTCGTTATCGATCAGGAAACATGCGTTGGATGCAAGTATTGCGTTCAGGCGTGCCCTTTCAATGTGCCGGGGGTAAGTTCTCAAACAGGCACATCGCGAAAGTGTACGCTTTGTGAAAATCGTTTAAGGGAAGGAAAAATCACTGCTTGCGCAGAAGCCTGCCCATTAGGAGCGATACAGTTTGGTGACCGCGAGGTCCTGCTAACCAAAGCGGAGGCACGCGTAAATGAGTTAAAGTCAAGCGGTTATACAAACGCGGCTGTGTTTGGCAAGCATGAACTGGGCGGTCTAAAAGTTCTCTACATTTTGCCCGACACTCCAGAGACCGTTGGGTTGCCGGCAAATCCCAGACTGGCTACCAGCGATTCGCTTTTGAAGTGGGCCGCAGGATTGGCGATGGCCGGTTATTTGGCTGCGTTTCCGCTGAGAAAGTTATTCCAAGATGAAGGTGACAAGACCGAAAACGCCATGAGGAAGGGGTGAGGTAAAGTGTCTGAGGAGCTGAGATGGGGATTCCCGATAGCCCTGTACCTATTCGTTGGCGGAATGAGTGCCGCTGCCTATTATGTAGGTGTCTTTGCTGATTTAATTGGTAAAGATAGATACAAAGAGGTTGCCAGGATAGGGTCATATATAGTTCTTATCCCGATAATCATCGGATTGCTGATGCTGGTTGTTGACCTGGGCAGGCCTCTAAGGTTTTGGCACTTGATGCTGCAACTTGGTCCGGTCAACACGGGGATAATAATCAGACCGGGTTCAGTAATGTCGCTCGGCACATGGTTTCTGGTTGCATTTTCAGCAGTTTGCGGCGTAGCCTATCCGTTGATGTGGCTGGCGAAAGAAAGGTTCGCAAGTAACATTCCAGTGTTATCCGCATTAGCAGAAAAAGATGACATTCGACGGGCGGTCGGGGTGCTAGGATTACCCATTGCATTCCTGGTTGCAATCTATACAGGCGTGCTCTTAGCGGTATCATCAAGGCCGATCTGGGCAGATACCGTGCTATTGCCAGTATTGTTTGTGATATCTGCAACATCAACCGGGATAGCGGCAATAATTCTGCTATTAAGCCTGAGTAAAAGTGGTGCGCACCATGAGGTGCGCCGCCTTGAAAAGGGCGATAATTTCATGATTAAATTAGAGCTCGTATTTGTGGCTATACTGGCTATAGCGCTGTTTATATCGCCACGGGCTATAGGGGCAATTAAAAACGTAATGGTCGGCGATTTTGCTGTATTTTTCTGGCTTGGTTTTATAGCCGCAGGTTTGTTAATACCTTTTAATATACAGAGGTTTGGCCTGCAAAATAGCAGCCTTAGCACAAAAGGCCTCGCAGTTACATCGTCTGTACTGGTTCTATTAGGAGGGTTTTTCTTAAGGTTTATAGTCTTAATAGCGGCATAAAGCAGCAGTACAAGATTAGGGCTCGTCTTCTGCAAGCCAAAATTGTGATGCAAAAAGCGGTGTAGTGGATCGGGCTATGCCGCAGGAGGCTATAAAATGTTTGACATTGTAACATAAACTTAATATAATTAGGGCACATAGTGCACTAAATGCACAAAGTTTATCTTTGGCAATGGCGCCAACGGACCAAGTGGTCGTTGGCGTTTTTTTATCGACCGAGGTTGAACGGTGAATCGGTTAATAGGTGAACTGGAAGTTATCTTCCTTTGTTGGAGAATAAGACTCGGCTTCTGGTTACCGGATTCTGATTCCTACTAGTTGGAGGTGCTGGTTTTGGAAGGTCGAATACATCGCAGGAATATATCAGGATGTGGTTTGGCTGGCATGATGAGCGAAGAAGGAAGACTTATGAGTGGCGAAGGCATCATCCGCGCAATGGAAATCCTGCATGATCGCTCAAACGGCCTTGGCGGAGGATTTGCTGCATACGGAATCTATCCGCATAAAAAGGACTACTATGCCTTACATATCATGTACGACGACATTAGAGCTAAAGAAGAAACGGATATGCTGCTTGATGAGCGGTTCGATATCGATAGCGAAGAAGTCATCCCGACACGAAAGATCGATTCTATCCCAAGAGGTCCGCTACTCTGGAGATACTTTGTAAAGCCAAAGGCGGATTTTGAGGACTGCGGTTTGTGTGAAGAGGATTACGTCATCGATGCTGTAATGACAGTGAACTCGGTCGTGGCAGGAGCCTTTATATTCTCATCCGGCAAAAACATGGGAGCGTTTAAGGCAGTAGGCTACCCAGAGGACGTAGGAAGGTTCTACCGTTTGGATGAGTATGAGGGATACACCTGGATAGGACATGGGAGATTTCCCACGAATACGCCTGGCTGGTGGGGCGGTGCACATCCGTTTACTATTCTTGACTGGGCAATCGTCCACAACGGCGAAATATCATCCTACGGAATCAACAAACGCTATCTTGAGATGTTTGGATATAAGTGCACGATGCTTACTGATACCGAGGTAGTAGCCTATCTATTTGATCTCATGTTAAGAAGGCATAAGCTACCGCTTGAGATGGCATGTAAAGCTCTTGCTGCTCCATTCTGGACAGATATTGATCGCATGCGTGAGAAGGGTGAGTCGAAGGGTGACGTCTACCGGGCCCTCAGGATGGTTTATGGCGGCGGTCTGCTAAACGGTCCGTTTGCCATTATCCTCGGACATGCAAACGGCATGGTTGGGCTTAGCGATCGCGTGAAATTGCGCCCGCTGACTGCAGCGAGAAAAGATGACATGCTCTATATCGCAAGCGAAGAAGCAGCAATTCGTGAGGTCTCACCAGAACTTGATATAGTATGGAATCCAAAAGCTGGTGAGCCTGTAGTCGGTGAGTTAAAAAATCCGGCAAAAAAAGATAGCAATAAAGCTATAGAACTGGAAGGAACGGTGGCTTAAATGAAGACATACCAGCTACCTGAGGTAAAAATAGAGCGGGACGAGGACAGGTGCATAAACTGCGGTGTTTGTGTGCGCCAGTGTGCATTTGAGGCACATAAATTTGACGAAGATGGCGAGGTATATAGCATAGACGAAAAATGTGTTGCCTGCCAGCGATGCGTTAGCCTGTGTCCAACGAATGCGCTCTACATCAAGGAAAACAACCCCTACGTAAAGGATAATGCTAACTGGACGGCCGAAACCCAGAAGTATATCTGGAAGCAGGCCGAGACCGGCGGCGTTCTTTTGACCGGTATGGGCAACCCCAAACCGTATCCAATTTATTGGGACCATATACTTCTAAATGCAAGTCAGGTTACAAATCCATCTATCGACCCCCTTCGCGAGCCGATGGAGCTTCGTACCTTCTTGGGGAGTAAACCAGATTTTATCGAGATTGATATAGTCGACGGCGAGCCGATCCTGAAAACGAGGCTTGCACCACAACTTGAGATGAAGACACCGATCATGTTCTCAGCAATGTCGTACGGTGCGATCAGCTACAACGCCTGCGAAGCGCTGGCGCGTGCAGCAACCGAGCTTGGGACCTATTGGAACACAGGAGAGGGCGGACTTCACAGGAAGCTGTATAAATACAGCCCTCATACCATCGTGCAGGTCGCATCAGGCAGGTTCGGTGTACATAGCGAGTATCTTGATACTGCAGCGGCTATTGAAATTAAGATAGGTCAGGGAGCTAAGCCAGGTATCGGCGGTCACCTGCCGGGTGAGAAAGTTGGCCCGGCGGTAAGCGAGACCAGGATGATCCCGATCGGCTCGGACGCCCTCTCGCCGGCGCCGCACCACGATATCTACTCAATCGAGGACCTGAGCCAGTTGATCTATAGCCTGAAAGAGGCTACTGAATATACGAAACCGGTATCGGTCAAAATATCGGCAGTTCATAATGTTGCGGCAATCGCAAGCGGTATCGCCAGAGCCGGGGCCGATATTATTGCAATCGACGGATTCCGCGGCGGCACAGGCGCCGCGCCGACAATGATTCGGGACAACGTCGGCATTCCAATTGAACTTGCAATTGCAGCGGTAGATACCCGCCTGCGAGACGAGGGAATTCGTAATAAAGCGTCGGTCGTGGCGGCGGGCGGCTTTAGAAACAGTGCCGATGTCATCAAAGCAATAGGTCTTGGTGCAGATGCTGTCTATCTTGGCACTGCAGCACTTGTTGCCATGGGGTGCCATGTTTGCCAGAAATGCTACACTGGCAAGTGCAATTGGGGTATTGCAACTCAGAATCCGTACCTTGAGAAGAGACTCAACCCTGATATTGCGGCTGAGCGGCTCTATAATCTGGTACGCGGCTGGTCGCATGAGATATCTGAGATGCTTGGTGGCATGGGCTTGAATGCGATCGAGTCGCTGCGCGGAAACAGACTGCATTTAAGAGCGGTTGGCCTGCACAAGGAAGAAATGGATATTCTTGGCCTGCAGGTGGCTGGATCGCCGATGGCCTAAGCAAAGGCAAGCATTGTACAAAATTATTATTTTCCTTCCACAGAGGAGATTTGGTAGGGGAATAAGACCCCAAGGGTTATAAGTTAACTCGGAGGAATTATGAAGAGGATATACGCTAAAGAAGAGGTTTGTATCGGGTGCAGGTTGTGTGAGATATGGTGTCGCACAGAGCACTCCCGGTCAAAGAATATAATCAAGGCGCATAAAAGCGAGGATCCAAAACCCGTATCCAGGGTACTTGTCGAGGAAATAATGCCGGTCTCTTTTGCCATCCAGTGCCGTCACTGCGATGAACCTGAGTGTGTTGAATCCTGCATTACCGGCGCACTGACTAAGCAGGATGATGGCAAGGTTGTCTATAACGAGGAAAAATGCGTCGGCTGCTGGACATGTGTTCTTGTATGTCCGTATGGGGCGCCACAGAGAGACCTGGCACGCAAGAAAATCGCTAAATGCGACCTTTGCCCAGATCGCGATACGCCGGCCTGCGTTGAGATGTGTCCAAACGAGGCTCTGGTTTATGAGGAGAGGTAGGGAGATAAGGTGAGCTATGTAATCATAGGAAACTCGGTGGCGGCGGTTGGCGCCATTGAGGCGATACGAAAAGTAGATAAAGAGGGCAACATAACAGTGATTGCCGACGAGGTTTATTCGGTTTACTCGCGCCCACTTATCTCGGAATATCTAGCTGGTCAGGTTAAAGAAGGTATGATGGGCTACCGCGATCCGGATTTTTATGAGAGAAACGGTGTTACAACTAAACTTGGAAAGAGAGCTGTTTCGATTGACCCAGCCAAGAAGTCGGTCAAACTGGATGATGGTGAGGAGATTGCATATGGCAAGCTTCTTATTGCAACCGGTGGTACTCCGTTTGTCCCCCCGATGAAGGGTCTAGGTAAGGATAGAATCTTCAGCTTTATCAAAATGGACGATGCCAAAGCGCTTGATGCGCTAGTGCCTGAGCTAGACCATGTCGTTATAATTGGTGCTGGCCTAATCGGTCTTAAGGCGGCAGAAAGTCTGCACCACAGGGGTGTTAAGGTAACAGTTGTCGAGCTTGCCAACCGCGTTATGGCGACCGTACTTGATGTTGAAGCTGGAAGGATTGTTCAAAATGCGCTTGAGAAAGCCGGAATCAATATCATCACCGAGAATACTGTGGACGAGATACTGGGCGAAAGCCAGGCAAACGGAGTCAAGCTCAAAGACGGTACCACTATCAATTGCGATGCGGTTATTATCGCAATTGGTGTCGTGCCAAATGCGGCATTTGCTAAGGAGAGCGGTGTTGAAGTAAACAGAGGAATAATAACCGATAAACACATGAGGACAAACCTGCCTGATGTTTACGCCGCAGGTGATGTAACTGAAGGCCCGGACTACCTAAATGGAGGAAACCGTGTCATGCCGATCTGGCCAAACGCGTACATCCAGGGTAAAATCGCAGGTTTTAATATGGCGGGAGTTGAGCGCGAGTTTGCAGGCGGACTTGCCATGAACTCGATTGAGCTTTTTGGCGTGCCGGTTATCACAGCCGGCCTATCAAATGTTGATTCAGACGACCTTGAAGTTTTGACTAAAGTCGAAGGCGATAGCTACCGCAAGATAGTCTTAAGGGGAAGCACCATAGTAGGGTCGGTATTTGTTGGAAAGATCGACAGAGCGGGCATCATAACTGGTCTCATCCGTGACCAGGTAAATATAAGCAGCATGTACGATCGTCTGCTTGCCGATGACTTTGGCTACATCGACTTTCCAATCGAGCTCAGAAAAGAAAGGCTGGGTGTGGCTCAATGGTAACGATTGATGCGAAAGGGTTGCTCTATCGCGAATTAAACGACAAAGTAAGGGAAGCAGTTAAAAACGGCGAGACTGAGATAAAGCTGGTAAACGTTAACGGGCAACGATATATCGCCGATGCGATAGACATTCCGGTCAAAATAACAATTGATGGCGTACCCGGTAATGATCTAGGCGCTTTTATGAATGGTCCAATCGTTATAGTTAACGCAAATGGACAGGATCATATAGCAAATACGATGAACGACGGCAAGATTGTGATTCACGGTGATGCGGGTGATGTTCTGGGGTACGGAATGAGGGGCGGAAAACTCTTTATTAAAGGCGATGTCGGATACCGTGTCGGTATCCATATGAAAGAATATAAAGATAAGGTACCTGTTATGGTTATCGGTGGAACTGCCCGCGATTTCTTTGGTGAGTACATGGCCGGAGGCATTCTTATTTTGCTTGGTCTAGATACCGGAAACAACGGAAACGACCAAATTGCTGGCAACTACTTCGGTACCGGCATGCATGGAGGCGTAATCTATGTCAGAGGCAAGCTTGAGAATTACCAACTTGGTAAAGAAGTAGCAGTTCTTGAGCTTGATGACGATGATCGCGCGACTATAAAAAAATACGTCACCGAGTTTGCTGACGACCTGGGTCTCGATGCCGATGAGATACTAAAAGGCGACTTCAAAAAGATTAAAGCCGTATCGCACAGGCCGTACGGAAACTTGTATGCGTATTAGTTATGCCTGGATGTCTTGGTGTGCCGAAGTGCCAAAATTAGAAAAAGTACTGGAGAACAGGGATAAGGGCCATCAACGAACTCATTCTTGCTGGAACCGCACTGCAAATGGCAGGTCTATCTAATTAGCAGCCTGTTGCCGATATTATTCCTATAACATTCTGTTACAATAGCCGTATTAGGAGCAAGATATGAAAACGGCATCTGTTAAAACGGAAAACATATCATTAAAAGAAAAGCTATTTGCTGATTTAACCGCACTCGACTATGATATCCTGCCAGCAGAGACCAACGGCGCAGATGTTATTATTGCTGATTGCCGGGAGCTTGGCAAACTAGTTGGAAGCAATAGGGAATACGCTGCTATCGTCTTACTGTATGATGGAAGCGTGGATGAAGACGAGGGCCTTTTGCTGAAAGCCCATGAAATCATCTTGATCCCCTATACTATTAATGAGCTGGAGCTCAGGCTTAAGCTTGCCCTTATTAAACATGGAAACTATGGGCAAGAGCTTAAGCAGCATGGAAATACACTAGTCGTTGATGGTATGACTATTGATTTTGACAATTACGAGGTGGCAATTGACGGTGTGCCACTAGACCTCACCTTTAAAGAGTATGAGCTTCTTAAGTGCCTTATAAGCCGCAGGGGAAGGGTGTATACGCGTGACCAGCTACTAAGCAACGTTTGGGGTTACGATTATTTTGGTGGCGCACGTACGGTTGATGTCCATATAAGGCGTTTGAGAGCAAAACTTGGCCGCTATGAATCTTATATCGAAACCATAAGGAATGTAGGATACAGGTTTAAGAAATAGCTAACCACTAAAGCGTTGCTAACATTGGTTTGCTTTAAAGCAAACTGGAATTTCCAGAAAATAATGCTAAATTAATAAATTTGTAACATATCTGTAACATTCGGCGCTTATAATTCGATTAAATATATAGCTGGTATCGATAGATTTTTTCTGAAAGGATGATTTTTTTGGCTAAGATGGTTCTTGACAAAAAGGATGCGGAATATGTCCTGAAGCAGGTAAGGGACAAAAACGTTCAATTTATTCGACTCTGGTTTACCGATGTTTTAGGGCTTCTAAAAAGCTTCTCTATATCGCCGGCAGAGCTTGAACTTGCTTTTGAGGAGGGAATGGGCTTCGATGGTTCTTCAATAGAGGGTTTCACCAGAATTGAGGAATCTGATATGGTTGCCAAACCCGATCCGAGCACTTTTACCCTCCTTCCATGGTCTAAAGACGTAAAAGTTGCAAAGATGTTTTGCGATATTCAGACGCCTGATGGCAATCCATTTGAAGGTGACCCACGCTACATTTTAAAGAGAAATCTTGAGAGGGCGGCAAAGCTAGGCTACACGATGTATGTTGGCCCAGAGCTTGAATTTTTCTATTTTAAGGATAGCAATGGAACCGAGGTGTTAGACAGGGGTGGTTACTTTGATCTAACGCCGCTCGATCTGGCCACACCTTACAGAAGAGACACTATATTTGCTCTTGAAAATATGGGCATTACCGTGGAGTATTCTCACCACGAGGTGGCCCCCAGCCAGCATGAGATTGATTTAAGGTACGCCGATGCTCTGACTATGGCGGATAACGTTATGGCATATCGTCTAGCAGTAAAAGAAATCGCTCAGGAGCACGGAATTTACGCTACCTTCATGCCAAAGCCGATATTTGGCGAAAACGGGAGCGGCATGCACGTCCATCAGTCTCTATTTAAAGGCGATAAGAACGCGTTCTTTGACGCAAACGACGAAGCTCACCTTTCAAAAGAAGCAAAAGGCTATATTGCCGGTGTGCTGAAGCACGCACCTGAGATAACCCTTGTTTTGAACCAGTGGGTCAACTCATACAAGAGGCTTGTTCCCGGCTACGAGGCTCCGGTTTATGTATGTTGGAGCCGCCGCAACAGAAGCGCGCTGGTTAGGGTTCCGATGTATAAGCCGGGTAAAGAAGCGGCGACCAGAATTGAGCTAAGAAGCCCTGATCCAGCATGCAACCCATACCTTGCATTCTCGGTAATGCTTGCGGCAGGTCTTGAAGGTATTGAGAAGGGCTACGAACTTCCAGCCGAAGCATACGACAACATTTATGAGATGACGGATGCAGAAAGGGAAGCTGCCGGAATCAACATGCTCCCGGGCAGCCTGGCTGAAGCGATAGCTCTAGCCGAGAAGAGCGATTTGTTAAGAAAGGCTCTTGGAGATCATGTGTTTGAGTACTTCTTGAGGAATAAGAAGGCCGAATGGGATGCATACAGGATCCAGGTCACAGAGCACGAGCTAAAGAGATATCTATCGATTCTATAGCAAAAAGGCAGCTGGAAAGCCTAAATATCTGCTTGAATCTGCTTGATGAAAAGAACAAATAGTTTGGGTAAAGTGATGTAAGAGTAAGGATTTTAAGGGTTTACTCCTCTTGTAAGTCACTTTACCCAAACTTTATCTATTTACTCTAGGTTTCGAAACAGCGACTCAGCCCTAAAAATATTGTCTCTCATTCCGACAATGACAACTATGTCGCCGGCCTCAAGCTTCGTTTCCCCATGCGGATTCGATAGCATGTCTGATTCGCGGCGTATCGCCAGCATCGAAACACCATATTTTTTTCTTAGTTCGATTTGCGCCAGCGTTTTTCCGGCTGCTGCAGCTCTTTCGCCGATTCGGAGCGTGCTGATTTCGATCTCAGGAAGATGAAGCTTAAAGTCAGAATAACTTGCCTTCTTTTTAGAGAGGCTTCTTAACATCTCGTAGCCATCGGACCTTATCTCTGAGACAAATTCCTCAATCTCATCTCTTGGTATCAGGTACTTCTTTAAGACTCGCGCAAATATCTCGACCGATGTT
Source organism: Bacillota bacterium (assembly GCA_023511485.1). Classification (NCBI taxonomy): domain Bacteria; kingdom Bacillati; phylum Bacillota; species Bacillota bacterium. The sequence goes on from JAIMBH010000006.1 coordinate 72,780, forward strand.
TCAAATTCCTCCGGGATAACTTCGTTTGCACCAAGCTCATGCAAAAGTTCTAGTTCCTGGATGTAGCGCGTGCGCACGATTATGTAAATATTCGGGTTGAGCGATCGTATAGTGGCAATAATTCTTCGGGTTGCAGCCGGGTCAGATATCGCCACTACCGCAACCCTCGCATCCCGGATGTCGGCATGCTCAAGCACTGCCTCATGTGTTGCGTCACCGTAACAGATTGGCTCTCCCTTATATTGCTCGTCTCTGACTACTTCGGCGTTCATCTCAATGACCTGGTAAGGGATATTTGCGGCCGAAGCAGCTCTTGCCAGATTTTTGCCATTAAAGCCAAATCCGATTATGACGAGGTGGTCTTTTCTGCCTGGCTGTTTTACGTGCTTAACAGGGTTGCAGCCAAATCTTAGCCTGTTTGGCATAGGCAGGCGGGCAATGCCGTCGGCAACTCGCGGTGCAACCGCTATGGCTAATGGGGCTGATGCCATTGTAAGAACAGAAACTGCCAAAAACAGCTGATAAGCGCTCCTAGAAAGTAGCCCGTAATCAACGCCGGCCTTGGAAAGAATAAAGGAAAATTCTCCGATTTGGCTAACCGCAAATCCTATTAATATAGCTGTACGGATTGAAAATCCAAGTATAGTAGCCACGGAGCCTGCCAGTATAGCCTTTAGCAATAAGGTGCCAAAGGCAATTAAAATGATAAGCTGGGGCTGCCTAAGGATAAAGTTGATGTCAAGAAGCATCCCGACAGAGATAAAGAAGAAGCTTGTAAAAACATCCCTAAACGGTAGCATATTGCCAAGCGCATGATGGCTGTACTCAGACTCAGATATGATAAGGCCTGCCAGAAACGCACCTAGCGCAAGAGAAAGACCGGCGCTTGAAGTAAGCCAGGCAACGATAATGCCGATTGCTATAATGCTGAACAAGAAGAGCTCACGGTTTTGTGTTTTTGCGATTTGATACAGCAAGTTTGGCATAACCCACTTAGCACTGACAATAACCAGCAAAATTATGGCCATGGCTTTAAACACAAGCATAAGTAGCGATGCACCGATGTTGTTTGAAATTCCTGCAAGTAAAGGTACTAAAAGCATCATCGGAACAATGGTGAGGTCTTGAAATATCAATATACCTAGGGAGGCTCGACCGTGTGGGCTATCAATTTCAGCTCTCTCTTGAAAAAGCTTAAGGACAATAGCCGTGCTGCTAAGAGATATAAGAAAGCCTATCAGCACAGATTGGCTGGCAGGCCGCCCCAACCCCAGGGCTATTAAAAAGCCCGCCAAGAAGGTTAAAAGTACTTGAAGAGAACCGCCGACAACAACCGACCTCTTAACTTGAGAAAGGTCTTTAAACGAGAATTCCATGCCGATAGTAAAAAGCAAAAGTACGATACCGACTTCGGCAAGGTTTTCGACCTCATGGACTGCATCTATCAAACCCAAACCGTGTGGCCCTACCAGTATCCCTGTTAACAGAAAAGCCACGACTGTTGGCACGTGAAGGCGATGGCATAAAAAAAGAATTGCAATAGATAGACCAAATATAACGGCAATGTCTCTTAAAAAGGGCAATTCCATGCTTTAAATATTCTCCCGGTCTTTGATTAACTGCTATTTTAGCAAGCTTAAGGTTTCAATGTTAGAAGTGCCAATACTTTAATTTACCATATCTAAGGATAGTGAATGAAGTTTACCAATCCCATCAGGAAGTAGCCTGTCACTTAACCTGCAATCTACTTGGCTTAAGATTTCTATTAGCTTATGCTAAATTGTGAGTCGTGCGATTTAGCAATATAATGATTGGCGGCCAGCAAATAGCCTTTTGAGTTTTCAAAAGGGAGGTGTATTGGCAGTTAATGCAAAGGTAAAAGAGACGTTTGGCCTGTATCTTTCTAAAACCGCTCATATAAGGGATAACTTTAAGAAATGGTTTCTGTTCTCTTTTATTGTAGGCGTGGTTATAGGCCTTGCAGTTGCCGGGGTTCACTTCGTTATATACGATATAATCTGGTTCCATGTACGGGGATTTGCCGGAAACGGTATCTTGTGGTTTGTGCTTCCCGCCTTTGGGATACTGGCTGCGGCCGTCCTTGTTAACAAGTTTTCTGTCAACCCCTGGATCCACAGTACCGAGGAGATAATTCAGGCTTACCATGAGGATAATGGCCGTATTAAACTTGCTTCTTTTCCGGCTAAGGTGGCGGCTTCTGTTCTTACTATAGGCTTTGGAGGTAGCGCGGGCATGGAGGGCCCGAGCATCTATATCGGTTCAAGTATAGCTTCCTGGTTAAAGCGTACCTTTGCTCGATCCAGTTTTACAGATGAAGATACGCGCTGGATGATACTTGCCGGAGGTGCCGCCGGTATTGCCGCTATCTTTAAGGCACCTTTAACCGGCATTGTCTTTGGGCTTGAAGTGCCGTACAAAGATGACCTTGCCCACAACGCTTTTATACCTTCCCTAATAGCATCGGTTACATCCTATATCGTTTTTGTAAGCATGATCGGCACGGCGCCGCTTTTTAAGGTTCCTCACGTATTTGCTTTAAATAATCGCGATTTGCTCCTGTCTATTATTTTGGGTATAGTCTGCGGGTTAACCGCACGTCTTTTTGTTTTTCTCTTCCACTGGTCAGGTTCTTTTTTAAAAAGAGTGACCGGCAATTTCGTGCAGAGAGCCGTACTCGGAAGTACAGTCATGGGGATAGTCGGCGTTGCGTCGCTTACTATCTTTAAGGCACCCTTTGCCTTGGGCTCTGGCTATGAAGCTATCAACAGCACTTTGGCCGGCAAGATAGCAGCATGGCAGCTACTGGTGCTATTTCTGCTCAAAGTTGTCGGTACTTCGGCAACATTGGCTGCTGGCGGCGTTGGTGGCATATTTATTCCTATGATTGTCATGGGCGCAACAATTGGTGGCGCCCTTGGTGGGTTGGTCTCAGCGCGGGGTCCGCTGTACCCAATCCTCGGCATGGCGGCATTTCTTGGCGCCGGCTACAGCACTCCTCTTGCGGCGGCAACTTTTGTTGCCGAGACAACCGGCAGTCCGGGTTTTATTATACCTGGTTTGATAGCTGCCGCAGTTAGCTATACAGTTTCAGGGCGCCGCTCGGTTTCGGCGCACCAACGCTTTCACAGGCAAACTGTCCTTCACCGGATAATGGAGAGGCGGGTCGAAGAAGCTATGACATCAGATGTAGTAACGGTACCTGCAAATATCAGCATTGAAGAATTTGTCCATGAATATGTCTTAAAATACCGGCATAAAAGCTTTCCTGTCGTAAATGATCACAACCTTTATGGAATGGTTGGTATCTGCGACATAAAACGCATACCTACCTGTGATTGGCGGGTGGCTCAGGTTGGCAGTGTTGCCGTAAGGGATGTTGTTACTGCCTATCCAGACCAGAACCTGGCGGAAGTTTCAGAGCTGATGAGTAGACTTGACATCGATCGCTTGCCTGTAGTTAATCCTGCCCATCCAAAGAAGATCGTAGGGGTAATCGCAAGTACCGACATTGTTCGTCTTGAAGAGCTCTCTGAATTAACAGAAATCTAAACCCATGTTTTCACTGTATACTGTAAGCACTAAGCCACTTCTGGGTTACCGAATAAACTTTCGGCGACGTTCAGTTTATCCTTTGTTCCAACTATTACCAAACGGTCGCCTGCGTAAAGCCTTGTATCCCCATCTGGGTTCGGTATTGTCTGGTGGTTGCGATGGATGGCAAGCACGCTCACCCCATACCGTTTTCTTAAACTGAGTTCGGCTAAGGTTTTGCCAGCTGCCGGCGACCCGGCAGCAAGTTTCACTTCGCTAATTGCGGTCTCTGGAAGCTTAAGCCTAATCTCAGCAGGTACTGCTCGCTTTCTCGATATACTTCTCAACATCTCATAGCTGTATGCCCGCAGCTCATTTATAAATTTCTCGATATCCTCTTGAGGCACCAGATAGACGTTTAAAACGCGGGTGAAGATCTCAACCGCAGTTTCATATTCTTCAGGGACAACCTCATCTGCACCCAATCTATAGAGGGGCTCAAGCTCGGATATATAGTGAGTCCGTGCGATTATGTAAACATTGGGATTGAGACGGCTTGCAAGCTCGACAATACGACGTTCGGCAGCAGCGTCGTGGATAGCTATTACCATTACTCTGGCAGTTTTGATGCCGGCATGCTCGAGCACCGGCTCCTGCGTTGCATCGCCAAAGTAAATCGGCTCACCAGCCGCCCTTTCTTTTCTTACTATCTCAGGATTTAGATCCAGGATTAGGTATGGGATGTTTGCTGCCGATGCGGCGCGAGCCAGGTTTCGCCCTGTGAATCCATAACCGACGATTATGAGGTGGTCTCTTTTCTCTTCGATTTTTAACTCCTGCAGGGGAAATCGGCCGACAATTAACGTTTTTGGCAAGGGAAGCCGTGCTAGCATGCTTACGGCTTGAGGTGCCAGGGCTATCGCAAAGGGTGTTATAAATAACGTTAGGGAAGCGACAGCTAGGAGTAATTGAAATGTGCTGGTGGTAAGCAACCCGACCGATAGGCCAGTTCGGGCCAGGATGAAAGAGAATTCGCCGATTTGGCTAAGCGCAAATCCGGTTAGCAGTGATATACGAAATGGAAACCCTGCTATCGCGGGTGCAATTGCCGAACTTATTATCTTTAAAATAAGGATGCCAATGGTAAGCGCAAGAACAGTTACAATTTGTTCAGCAATCTGACTTATATCTATTAGCATGCCGATTGACACGAAGAAGAAACTGCTGAAAACATTGCGAAGCGGCAAGACACTGCCAAGAATATCGCGGCTATATTCTGACTCCGAAATGATGAGTCCTGCCAAGAAAGCACCCAAGGCAAGCGAGAGACCTATGGTTGAGGTCAGCCAGGCGATAGCAAAACTCAAAGTAATGATGCTTATTAAGAAGATTTCTCGATTACGGGTTCTGGCGATTTGATACAATATAAAAGGAGCGACCCATCTCATGCCTATGATAGCCAGCAGTACAACGCCGACCGCTTTGAACAAAAACTCGAGCAGTGCCTCGGAAAGGTTGCCGGACCTTCCCGCAAGCAGCGGGATGAGAAGCATCATCGGAACCACAGCGATGTCTTGAAGGATCAGGATGCCGAGTGCAGTGTTTCCATAAGGAGTATCGATCTCACCCCTTTCTTGAATAATTGCCAGCACAATCGCCGTACTACTAAGAGATGTAAGGAGGCCTATTAACAAAGACTCCTCCAGTGGCCGTCCGTACACCAGGGCTAAGGCATAGCCCGCAAATGCAGCTAGCATTATTTGGAGGACTCCGGCTGTTAAAATCGGTTTACCTAAGCTTAAGAAGCTTTTAGGTGAAAACTCGATGCCTATGACAAACAACAGAAGGATGAGGCCGATGTTTGCAAGGTTATCGACCTGGCTTGTCTCTCTTATTAAACCCAACCCATGCGGGCCAACCAGCATTCCAGTTAGAATGAAACCAATAATAGTCGGAATCCTAAATCTATGAAAAAGAAGGATGATTAAAGTTGCCAGGCCGGATATTATAATAATGTTTCTAAGAAACAACAACTCCATACTCGTAATATTCCCATTTTCACCATCACCGGTGACGGGCACCGGGCAATCTATTAAGCAGGCACTTTAGCATTTGAAAATTGTGAATGTGTAAACACGGCCTCTAAAATATTACGCAAACGTCGTTCCAGTTGAGCTAAAACTCGGTTAAAATATTATTATTTGCAGTAAAGGGAAAGTCTAAATATGGAGGCGTTACTTGGCTAAGGCAGTTGTGGTAACTGATCTGACTCGCAGGTATTCTTTGGGAGAGGTTCTAGTTACTGCTCTTGACAGCGTATCTATATCAATTACGCATGGTGAGTTCGTAAGCATTATGGGCACCTCCGGCTCCGGCAAATCCACTCTTTTAAACCTAATCGGCGGGCTTGATCGCTTTGATTCCGGTAAGGTTATTGTCGATGGCTTAGATATAGCATCCCTAGATGAAAACGAACTTGCAAAATATCGCCGTGAGCGCATCGGTTTTATTTTTCAATCCTACAATTTAATCCCTACCCTGACTGCCCTGCAAAATGTTGAGCTGCCACTCATATTTGCAGGCGTTCCAAAGGACGAGCGCAGCAGGAGAGCAGAAAGCATGCTACAAGCTGTTGGTCTTGGGCAGAGGGCAAATCATCGGCCAACAGAGCTGAGCGGCGGTGAACAGCAGAGAGTGGCCGTTGCAAGGGCACTTATCAACAACCCGTCAATAATTCTTGGGGATGAACCCACCGGTAACTTAGATAGTAAAACCGGTGAGGAGATAATGAGGCTTCTCACATGGTTAAATAAGGAGAAAGGGCTTACTATTATTATGGTAACCCACGATGCAGAAAAAGCGCGCCATGCAGATAGAATTATTCATATAAAAGACGGCAGAATTATAAACCAGATTGAAGGATGGTAACTAAGTTAGCGCAACTGGCTGGAGGTGCAGGGTGACTAGAGGAAACAGGATAACCAGGATAGCTAAAGGGATTATCGCTATCATTATATTTCTCATGCATTTACTCATGGCTATGCCCGCGTATGCGGAAGGGCCTATTGTTCTTGTTAGTGCTGTTACCGAGCCGCAGAATGTGTCTCCCGGCGATAATTTTGACTTAAAGCTGAAGGTAAAAAACAGCGGTGGTTCAAAGGCAAACAACTTGATCATAACCCTAGGTGTGGACAGCATTAGCACCTCGACCCCAGCACCTTCTTCCCAAGCGCAGGGTAGCGCCCCGTCTCAAGTACCCATATCGGTAGTCGGTGAGAGCAATGTCCGCTATCTGGGTACGCTCACTGTAGGTGGCGAAAAAGAAACCGTTTTTAAAATGGTTGCCAATGGGTCTGCTGTCTCCGGCACGTACAATATTAACGTAAGGCTTGATTACAATGGTGCTCGGGCACAAAGTCAGATAGTCGGCATAGTGCTTATAAGAGAAGCTGACTTAAGAATCACACGAGTGTCTATTCCAAGTAGTGTTAAAACAGACCAGCGGTTTAAGCTTACTGCTGATATCGTAAACGGCGGTAATTATCCTGTTAACAGTGTCGCAGTCGAAGTCTCTGGTGGCGAAGCAAAAATCAAGTCACCAAATTACTTCATCGGAACCCTTGAAGCGGCCGACTCGGATACATACGAAACTGATGTTAGCTTTATTAAGGCAGGAGAACAAACATTGAGACTCAATGTTAGCTACATAGATGACTTCAATCGCCAGCATACAATAGTTAAAGAGCTAAGAGTAAAGGTTAAGAAAGCTGCTGATTACCAAACTAAAGGCAAAGGCTCTGATGGGTTCTTATCCAAGTTGATCAATTTCTTTAAAGCACTCTTAGGTCTTGGTGGAAATCAAGAGTAGCCTATGAATAATTCAGATCTTATATCCTTTATTCTGGTAAATATAAGACGGATGAAGCTCAGGGTGTTTCTTACGGTTTTAGGTGTCGTTGTCGGGACAACGGCGATCGTTGCAATGGTGGCCTTAGGGATAGGACTTCAGACGAGCTTTTCAAGGCAGTTTCTTTCCATTGGCAGCTTAAACGATCTTACAGTCCTGCCAAGCAATCCCAACACGGGCGGCCCTTTTTCGGAACAAGTCAAAGAAGTGCGGCTCGACGATGACACTATCAGGGACATATCCAGGCTAGATGGAGTAAAATCTGTGATACCACAGATCGATATAGGAGGTGTCTCGGCCAAGATACAAAGCCACAAAGTCGACTCTGTTAGGATCCAAGGCTTTAGCAAAGAAAGTCCTGTTGAAATATCAAAGGGACGCTTACCAAGAAACGATGCAGAAAAGTCGATTATTGTATCCGGTAAATTTAGTAGCTCGTTTAGGGATGGGGAAGAAGTAAGGCCGGCTGATCTGCTCAACAGGACAGCGATACTTAAGGTTACAAGGTCGGCCAATGACGGCACACAAGAAATAAGACGCATACGAGTGCGTATTGTCGGAATCGCTAAAGACAAAGGGACTCAAGAAGATTACGGCAGTATATATATGCCGATTGATTTGGCTAAGGATGTTTGGCTGTGGCAGCGGAATACGCCTAATCTTATTAAAAGAGAGGGCTACAGCGCTTTAAGAGTTACAGTTAGCTCCCCTACGGAAGCGGATCGTGTGCAAAAGAAACTGGAAGACATGAATCTTTTCGTATTCTCGATGAAGCAAATACTTGATAGCTTGAATACCTTCTTTAGAGTAATCCAGGCTGTTCTTGGCGCTATCGGCGCGGTTGCGCTGCTTGTGGCGTCTATCGGGATAATAAATACGATGATCATGTCTATCTACGAGCGTACGCGCGAGATAGGTATAATGAAAGCGGTAGGGGCAAGCAATAAAGATATAATAAAGATATTTTTAGGCGAAGCAGGGTTTATCGGTCTGGCTGGGGGGATAGGCGGCACATTTTTAGGCTGGATTCTATCAAAAATATTAAGTCTGCTGGCGGGCTTTTACCTCAGCGGTGAGGGTGCAGGTGGTGAGAGCCCGATAACGTTTATTGTCCCACTATGGCTTGCTATATTCGCAATTGTTTTTGCTATGGGTATAGGTTTAGCAGCTGGGATATACCCCGCCTTAAGGGCCGCAAGGTTAAATCCGCTTATCGCATTGCGTCATGAGTAAATTGGTCAAGCCCATTAAGGAGGTAGTGTAGGTGGAATCGATAAGGAATCTTGCACGCGTTGTAGTTAAGCCATCTAGGGTGTTTGAATGGATTAAGGAGAATCCGGTTTGGTGGGTGCCAATAATTTTATTGGTTATCACCTCGGTTATTTTCGCGGTAGTAAGCGTGCCACTATCTATTGAGGTTAGCCAGAAAGCACTATCAAGCAACTCCAACATATCGCCCGAACAAGCAGCCCAGGCTAAAAAAATGATGGAATCACCGCTTTTTAGTGTCATAGCTGCAGCCTCAGCTTTTATTGGGACTATTATAGCTTTCTTCGTTCAGTCTGCTTTGTTGCATCTTGGCGCTTACATATTCGGCGGACGTGCTAAATTTTCTGTTGGTTTAGCAACTGTTGGGTATGCCCAGATTCCAATAGTTATCCAGCAGATCATCCAATCCGCATATATGGTTGCAAGCGGCAAAATAGTCGTCCCAGGTCTTTCCGCACTGCTCCCCAGCAGCAGGGCAGCAACCCCCCTTGGAGTGATGCTTGCCCGCATCGATGTCTTTGGCATATGGTCTATCATTCTCCTTATAATAGGGTTCTCGTTCACATACAAGATAACAAAAACTAAAGCAGCGGCAGTTACAGTTGGCTACTGGGCGCTTGGCACGATTTTCGCTGTGCTATCTGTACTGTTAAGCATGTCTTTTAAACCGGCCGGTTAGTCGCCAAGTTATTATCCGCATATTTTTATCCAGAATTTATCACGTTCATCCAAAATTTATCTATTGACTTAACTATCGTCTTGGTTCATGCTTGTTTAAAAATAGTAACTTGTAGAGTAATTATTATGTCGGTACGAAATGCATTACTGGGTTTATTAGGTCAGCGGCCCAGACACGGCTATGAGCTCCATGCTGCATTTGAAGCAGTAGTTGGCGGTGAGGAGATTTGGGATGTCAAGCCTGCCCAAATCTATACAACGCTGTCGCGGTTAAAGGAAGGTGGGCTGGTTATCGAAAAGACTTTGGACCAAGATGGAGGGCCAGAAAAGCGCATCTATGAAATAACTGCTGAAGGAAAGCATGAGCTGGCAAACTGGCTAAACACGCCGGTTACGGGAGAGCACCAACGTGATGAGTTCTTCGTTAAGCTAATGATCAGTCTGGCGACTAAAGAAGCAGACCCGCGAACGGTTATCTACACGCAGCGTGCCAGCCTTTATAAAGAGTTGCACGATATCACTCTTCAGCGCACCTCATCTGATCCAGCGTCTGAGCTAGCCCATATAATGATGCTCGACAGAGCAATTATGCATCTTGAGGCAGATTTGCGCTGGCTTGATATGATCGAGGCGCGTATTGAAGAGATACGAAGGCAGCCGCTTCCCGAACCAGAACCGCGCCCACGCGGACGACCTCGCAAATACCGCTAGGCATTCTTTGGAGGTGCAAACATTGGCAATTGTAGAAACAAAAGATCTCACTAAAATCTATGGCAAGGGTGAAACCGCTGTTACTGCACTTAACAGGGTGAATTTGCAAATTGAGACAGGGTCATTTGTTGCTGTTATGGGACCGAGCGGATGCGGCAAGTCAACTTTGCTTCACCTTATCGGCGGCCTGGATAAGCCGACTTCGGGAATCGTAGTTGTTGATGGACATGACTTAGCAAAGCTCAACGACACGGAGTTAACCGAACTGCGGAGGCGCAAGATTGGTTTTGTATTCCAGTACTATAATCTAATACCAGTCCTCAGCGCGCAAGAAAACGCAGCTTTGCCGCTTATCCTAGATGGAGTTAAGCAATCCAGGGCGCTGGCACTTGCAAGGGAATGGCTTAGCCATGTGGGTCTTAAGGATAGGATTAACCATAAGCCGAGTGAACTATCTGGAGGTCAGCAACAACGCGTTGCAATAGCGCGGGCTCTTGTATCCGAGCCGGTCCTTATTTTGGCAGATGAGCCAACCGGCAATCTCGACACCCGGGCATCAGACGAAATTGCTGTCTTGCTCAAGCATATATCAAAGCAATGGAGCCGCACGGTAGTAATAGTAACCCACGATCCCCGTATAGCAGCTTATTCCGACAAGATAATCTTTCTAAAAGACGGCTCGATAGTTGATGAGACCCAACTGTCACACAAAGACCCTGACGAAGAAAATGCCGTGCGCGAAAGGATGGGGCGCCTATAATGTTTACGCTAAAGCTTGCATTTCGTTATCTTGCGTCACGCAAGACACGCAGTGTTTTGACAACACTTGCAATTATCTTCGGCGTTATGATTATCTTTGGCCTTAACGGACTACTACCTTCCTTCGTGAAATCGTTTCAGCAAAGCATCGCGATTTCAAGCGGACAGGTGGATCTTAGTATAACGAGTGATACGCAGGGCAGCTTTGACAGCACCTTGGTAAACAAGGTGCTCAATATATCGGGAATAGACCAGGCAACGCCATTGCTGGTGCGGCCGATAATTATCCCTCCTTCACAGTCGCCGGTTAACAAGGAAGGGCAGCCGGTGAGTAATTTTAAGCTAAATGGTATTGATCCAGGGACGATCGACCAAGTACGTCCCTTAAGGGTAAAAAAGGGCCGTGCGCTATCGCATGCGGATAATAACCGCATGCTTATATCGAATAACCTGGCGAATGCAACCGGGCTAAAAGTGGGCGATACATTTGTATTGCCTTCAGGAACAGGGCAGGTGGAGTTCTCGATAGTGGGCCTTGTTGATGAGCCCCCTATTCCTGGTTCTGAGAATCTATACGTGCCGCTTAAAGATGCGCAAGACCTTCTAAGCCAGGAAGGAAAAATAAACGTCATTGAGGCTAAATTCGTCGATGGCGCAAAGCGTGAAGAAGTGCGAAAAGCTGTTCTTGACGCACTTGATGGCGGTTTTAAATTGGGTGGCGTTGAAGAGGGAAGTGAGTTTTTAGCGAGTATTAAGCTAGGACAGGCTATTTTTAATGTGCTTGGCATATTGGCTCTTACGATGGGTGGCTTCATTATCTTCAACACATTCCGCACAATTGTTGCCGAGAGGCGCAGAGACATTGCCATGCTGCGCGCTGTTGGCGCTACCCGCAAGATGATACTCGGTCTTATCCTTGCCGAGAGTTTGCTACAAGGCGTCATCGGGACTGCTATTGGCATGATCGCTGGATATGCTATGGCAGTCGGGGTGACTGCAGCACTAAGGTCGCTATATGTGAGTATGCTGCATCTCCCAGTCGGCGGGCCGGTATTTTCGCCGGCTACCTACCTAGCCGCAATTGGATTGGGTATCGGGGTAAGTGTCCTAAGCGGTCTCTTGCCCGCGTTTCAGGCAGGTCGTGTATCGCCTTTGCAGGTGATGTGGGAATCAGCGGTGGAAACGCGTGACAGAGCTATAACGAAGAGCGTTGTTGTTGGGGCAGCCTTGATAGTCATAGCAGTTTTAGGACTCATCTCAGGGAATGTAGAGCTGGCGTCGCTTGGCGCAATCCTGTTTCTCATCGGCCTTGTACTTACAGGACCTGCGCTGGTCAAACCAATCTCGCAAGTTTTTGGGCGGCTACTGGTTGCCGTTTTTACGCGCGAGGGGCAGATTGCTAAGGGAAACCTAACTCGTCATACCAGACGCTCTGCCATTACTGCCTCTGCGGTAATGATTGGCCTGGCTATTATTATTGCCGCCGTTGGTATGACGACGTCGGTATCCTCAGGCTACTTGGCTTATCTTGATAAAAGCATGCATGCCGACTATATCTTGATGCCGCAATCAATGTTACTGGGCGGCGGCAATGTCGGGGCAGGCCCCGATCTTGTGAAGCGAATTCGTGAAGTACCCGGCGTAGATGCAGTTACTACTATACGTTTTGCCGCATCCAAAACCGGTAAAGCTGATATACAGATACTCGGCATCGATCCGGCTGGGTATCCAACGGTATCCGGCCTTGACTTCTCAAGCGGTAATCCGGACTCGGCGTATTCTGCGCTTGCCCACGGGCGAGCAATGATTGTTAACGGCATTTTTGCCAGCCAAAATGGTATTAAGGTTGGGCAGAGCCTAACACTTAAAACACCCCAGGGACTGAAAACATACAGGGTTGCAGGAGTAGGAATGGACTACCTGAATGCTAAGCTCGCCACAGGCTATATTTCTCAGGATAACCTAAAGCGTGACTTCAACGAGACCGCTGACTTGCTCATTATGGCAGACCGGCAGGAAGGGTCAAATAAAGCCGAGGTGCGGGCTTCCCTGCAGCATATCGTTCGCAGTTATCCGGCATTTACACTGTTCTCAGGAGAAGAATTTCGAGAGAATGCGATGAAGATGCTTAACAATGCTTTTTTAGGTATTGATATGATACTGCTCGTGCTGGCCATCCCCTCATTCATTGCGCTACTTAATACGCTAGGCATCAATGTGCTTGAGCGCACGCGCGAGATAGGGATGCTGCGTGCTATCGGCGCTACCCGTCGGCAGGTTGGCAACCTGATAGTCGCAGAAAGCCTGCTACTTTCTGCTATCGGAATTGCTTTTGGCATTTTCTCGGGCTTGTGGTTAAGTTACATCTTGGTTGCGGGATTGGAGGTTAACGGGCTTAAGTTTCCATACTTCTTTCCGTATTGGGGCATCTTGCTAACAATTGCGACCGGGATTATATTAGGCGTTGTGGCGGCGTTAGGTCTGTCTCTTATACACATAACCGACCCCACGAGACTAAGGCGAATCGAGCAAGCCGACTAAGTGATTAAA
>JAIMBH010000007.1 GCA_023511485.1 Bacillota bacterium
AAAGCCCGCATATGGAATAATAACCCCAATACCTTGCATCGGAAACATCGCAATTGAATTTGACCGTTTCGGCGAGGTGCTTTAATGACTCATTCATTTTTAGCTCCTTCGTAAATTCAGAGGAAAAGCGAAGCTTATTGTGTCCATCTTAAACATACCTGTTTAGTAGCCTATCTTTATTATCCCCGAAGTCATAGCGAATAGTAAAGACTATAAGGAATTGTTGCTGACAACAGTCAATTTTCAAAGAATACCAAGTAGCGCCCGACTCCCTACCTTTATTCTGATTCAGAATAAACATCAGGCCTCCAGATAAGTAAAATTCTTACATCCAAGAGCGCGTGGACAACCATCGATAGGATAAGGCTCCCAGTCAATACATACATAGCAGCAAGCCAGATACCAAGCAAAAATGTGATTATTATGCCTGTAATACCTTGATAGGTATGACCCAGAGCGAAAATGGCCGAGGAGATTAGTGCTGGCGTAATTATTGGGATTCCAGGAAGATATGTTAATAGATAAAACATAAGAAACCCACGGTAAATGATTTCCTCACTAATTCCGGCTGTGCTGGAAAGAGCAATCCAAATTCCTCGCTCCACGCTTGTCTGAGGAAGCATCGGGGCAATAAGTTTTGCAGATTGCCGAACCCTTTCGCGATACCTCGGACCCATCGACCTCAGCGTGATAGCTGCTATAAAAACTAGACTCATAGCTAAGAGACCGATTGTTATCTCTGCCGACCTCCCAGATGGCAATCTAAGGCCGATACTATCCCTAACCGGTAGCGAACCTATACTAAGAGATACAAGGATATAGATTACCATGACCCATTGCAGCATTATAGAGTTCAAATAGTAGCGGACGCGCGATATAGCGCCTGATTCGAATAATTTTATAAATCTTTGATAACCTAACTTGCTAATGACTGGCTGCGCAAAGACAAGATATGCGACCAACAGGCTCATCATAAAAAACGATATTAGATACGTTAGTTTTGGCATAACCGTACTGCTCCCAGGTGTACAGTCAATCTTTTGATTTAGATTTTATCATTAAGGCAGGTACGTTAAACCGAATAACAGATAACGCCGCAACCAGCGGCGTTATCTGTTATATTATCATTCGGGGGAACAATCTGCATCATTAAGCAATGATAGAATTTAATGGCAACAGCAATAGTTAACTTAGCCAGATATGCCTTTTACAGTTTTGTAAAAATCGCACTCCATACAATTGGCCAACTTTTGGGCAAATGTACCTTGCACTACACCGCCGCACATAGTGCCGGAAACTTTCCAGCACGCCCTACCGTTGGCGGGATGGGCAGGGCAATCTCCGGTTAAATTTCTGCCGCATTTTTTAAATTCCCAGCAATTCACCAATATCACTCCTCCTATATCCTACTATACCGCGGGTTTATAGGGTTTATTATCGACACCAATCTTAGGTAACTTAACACCCATACGGGGGATTTTGTAATAAACTTCATCCCGTACGGGCATACCAGAGTAGGCGGTTAAGCAGCCGGCCTACCGGTTTCTTCGATATGAAGCTTCCTTATTACAGCCCTCCTAACATCGGTGCTCGTCAATATTCCCGCCAGCCTTCCGTCCTTTACTACGAGCATACGACCCTCCGCCTGGGTAACCAGTTTTGGTAAGATACTGAAGACGTCCGCTTCTGGAGCAATTATTATTCTTGAAGATGCCGGGCGCATAACATCGCCTACACGAGTGCTTACCCAATCTTCACGCGGCAGGTTTTCAATACTGTGAATAGTTATCATGCCCATAACCTGTTCATTTTTAACAACTGGATAAGCCACCCAGTTATGCCTTGCAAAGTGGTCTCTTACCATCTCCTCTATTGTGATTTCAGGGCTTACGGTTTCCGGATTCTCGGTCATGATTTCCCCAACTTTTACACCTTCAAGAGCCTCGTGATAGACAACTTCCTGGTACTCTGCCTGCGCCGCACGCAGTAAATACCACCCAAGAAGCACAAACCATATTAGCGTAAAGACACCTATAAAGGGCCCAATAATGCCGATAAATATCATTGCATATGCGATACCTCGCCCTACGGCCGCAGCAATACTCGTGGAGCGCACCAGGCTTCCTGTAAAATACCATATTGCCGACCGCAATACCCTTCCACCATCAAGCGGAAAACCGGGCAGTAGATTGAACACACCAAGAATAATGTTAACGTAACCGAGCCAGAATGCTGCTATGCCAACTGGGCCAACAACCTGACGTAACCCTAAGTAGATAGCGATAAAAATTACCCCAAGCCCTATGCTGCTTAGAGGCCCTGCAACCGCCATCTTAAATTCTATTCCTGGAGTTGGCGGTTCCTCTGTTATCCTTGATACGCCACCAAAGATCATAAGCCTTATGCCTTCTATCTTAATCCCGTTTCTTATCGCTATAACTGAATGCATCAGTTCATGAAAAAGAACCGATCCAAAGAAAAGAAGAGACGTGACTATGCCAATTGCTATATAAGCAACTGGAGTTAATCCCGGAATCAATTGCGGAAAGAGGGAGAAAGACAGGGCAAATGTTATTATCGCAAATATCAAGAACCAGCTGTAGTCCAGACTTATCTCGATACCATAAATCCTTCCGAGCCTTATGCCACCGTTCATGGTTAACACCTTTCATTTATTATAATAAATTACCTGATACAACTACCTTTTCTTTACCCGCTGGGAGAAAAGCAAAACCGTGCGCTAGGTCAAGCACGCAAAAGTCTTAGCCGTAGAGAAACTAAAGAAAACCTATAGAAAGCTAAATGCCTTAAAAACATCAGTTTTGACGTTGAAGCGAATGAGATATTCGCCTAATAGGTCCTAACGGAGCTGGAAAGACCACCACCCTTCGTATCACCGCAACTATCCTCAAGTCTACCTCGGGAGCGGTAAATATGTAGTTAACGCAATCCCGTTTACGCACTTATTTATGACTGCCCTAATCTGTTCTTAGGTAATTATCCTGCCATCTTTTACAGCATTGCCTATGAAACGGTATTCTTTGCCGCATTTGCCGTCTCTACCCACCCTATTATATAAATTGCTAAATTACCTGCGTGTAGGTATTCTATTATATATAAGGAAATACCTACCAGGGAGAAGTGATCAATGGTAAGCACTCAAATACCTCCACGCTCTGCTTGGAGAGCGATGATTGAAAGCCCATTTTACGCTAATTCTGTAAGAAAAACGACAATTCCAGAGCTTTATGAGCTGGCGAAGAAGCAGCCGGAAGTTATAGTGACGTCACACCCTTTCCACAAGCCGGAGCAATTCGGCCTTCCCTCCGATGCAAAGGTACTTGTATCAAACGACGGGGGAATCGTAGGGCGTACAGCTAGAGCAAGGCGAATCATAAGGCAGATGAGTAAAAAGGAGAAGGGCGAGTTTCAGCGCATCCTTAGTGAAGCGATATATCAGCTCAACAAGCGTGAAGGATTGTGGCTTGAGGCGATTGTTGGTCTTCATCCAAACTTCTCAATAAAAGCCAACCTCTTAAGCCCTGCAACAGATGCGAAAAACATGTTTGACTGGGGAGTCAACTTTGCTCCCTGCATAGAACCATGGATAAGTATTTATAACAATGCTAAAGAAATGGAAGAGCCAGACATCTTAGTGCTTGCCGACCCTGAGTGGCGGCATCCTGACTTTCCCGACAGCCTGGTCATCATCGACGAAGACGAGAACTGTGCTGCACTTCTTGGGCTTCGCTATTTCGGTGAGAGAAAGAAGGGGACTTTAACCATGGCCTGGACCATAGGAACTAGACAGAATATGGTCGCATGTCATGGTGGCATAAAAGCTATTGGGGATAAGCCGCCAATCGCGGTATTTGGGCTCTCCGGATCAGGTAAATCCTCTTTAACAAATAGTCTTGACCATGGCGGGACGCTAAATGAGAATGAGAAAGTAACGGTTGTTCACGATGATGCATTCTTAATCGATCTTGATGCGGATTTTACAGTCGCACTTGAGCCAAGCCTTTTCGATAAAACCGACGCAGTTAAATTTAAAGACCCAATCATCAAATACTTCTACTCCGCGCAAAATGTCGGAGTCACACAACTCAATGGTGAGCGGCTCATTATCGCTGAAGACATCAGGAACGACAATGGGCGCTGCATTAAATCGCGGGACATGTTTAATCACAGCAACTATTGCGGTCGGCCAGGAAGCGTTATTTGGCTTCAAAAAGACCCATCCCTCCCGCCAGTCAGCAAGGTCAATGACATCGACCTCGCAGTTGCCATGGGGGCATCGCTCAGTACTATGCGCGCCAGAGGAGTTGAAAACGTACCTCCCGAAGAACTTGAGAAATTGGTTATCGAGCCTTTTGCAAATCCGTTCAGAGTCCATCCACTTATGGTTGATTGCCAGCAGTTTAGAAAGCTATTTAAGCTTGGCACTGATTGTTACGTTATGAACACACATGCCTTCGGTTTGCCCGGCAAGGAAATCGACATTACTTTACAGCTGTCTCTTTCTATCTTAACGGCCATAGCAAGAGGGGCGATAGAGTGGACAGAATGGGAACATTTTCATGGGCTTTTAATACCGGCAAACGGAGCCGAGCTCTTTGGCGCAGATTATGACGATAAGTACAAGCCTCAGAGCGATATTGACTACATCAAATTCCTGAGAAGGAGAATGCAGGATCGAATCACATACCTCTCCAACAAGCGAGACCTTGAGGGCGAAATGGAAAATATGTTTATCGACCCGCTTATAGCAGCAAGGGTACGTATTGACGATATGTTAAAGCCGCAGGTCTAAAGATAGCAAGGTCTAAAGACGGCTAGATCTTAAGATAGTCAACCTTTCAACAACCGGTGTGTATGTGGGCATCACATAATGCAAACCCAGAAAAACTACGCAGTCTGCAGGCTGCGGCCCCATTTTGAAGGTTTATTTTGCAACGTATTTGCGAATTCTGTGCTTACCTACCAGGCGTATGTTTTAGACGTCTCATCGTTGGGTAAATAACGTTGCATGGTTTCACGAGCACAAGCAGCAAGACAACCTAAGCATGTTGCTACCGAGAAACGTGTTTCTGTTGTTATTCCCGCCTATAACGAGGAAAAGCATATTGTTTCCACGCTTAGAGATGTACACGAATACTTAACCCGTAAAAAGGAACCATTTGAGATTATTGTAGTCGATGACGGGAGTTCCGACGGTACTGCCTTTCTCGTGCGCCGTATAGCCACAGAGCTGGGCTGCATCAAACTTATAACGTACTCCCCAAATCGAGGTAAAGGTTACGCGGTCAAGCGCGGCGTGCTTTCAGCAAGCGGAAAATATATCTTAATTTCGGACGCCGATCTCTCCACACCTATTGATGAGTCGGATAAACTTATCGCCCTATGCAGGGAATCGGCGGATATTGTTTTCGGCTCCCGAGGTCTTGCAGATTCCAAAATCGAAACTCGGCAAACATTTTCCCGCTTTTTAATGGGTCGCATATTTAACCTGATGGTAAGAGTGATTGCCCTACCAGGAGTTTACGATACACAATGCGGATTTAAGTGCCTGAAAAAGGATGCAGCGCACAGTCTTTTTGATTCACTGGTTACTAATCGATTTGCTTTTGATGTAGAACTACTAATGAGAGCAAAAAGGGAAGGTTATGTTATAAAGGAAGTTCCGATACGTTGGAGGGATATCCAACCATCCACGGTACGCCCGTTAAGCGATGCTATAGAAATGTTCATCCATCTCCTGAAAATACGCAGGCTTTTAAAAAAATAAATTAGGAGGGGAACTTGAGCCGTAATATCGCTTATGTAGCAGCCGCTGTTTTGCTACTGACCATGCTTGGCATGCTTATATTAGATGCAAAAAGCGACTCCGCAACCATGGACGAACCTACCCATATTGCAGCTGGTTATACTTACGTTAACGCCCTCGACTATCGGCTGAACCCAGAACATCCGCCTCTGGCAAAAGACTTGATGGGTTTGGCCGTTTCAACAATGCAGGTCAAATACCCGTTTGACTTTTTCTACCGCCACATATCGCTAGAATATGAAAATGGTTATAAGTTTCTTTTCCACAGCGGCAACGACGCCGACGCAATTCTATTTCGTGGACGTCTTGCGATTATATCAGTCACAGTTATCCTTGCAATCTTCGTATTTCTCTGGTCAACCGAGCTCAATGGCACAATGGCAGGGCTCTTTTCTCTTTTACTTTTTGCATTTGATCCAAATATAATCGCACATGGTCATTTGGCAACTATGGATATGGCCATATCTGCGGCTTTCTTGATTAATTTATATTTCATCTGGAAATACTTAACAAAACGTTCAAAACCGCTGCTTATTGCCTCTGGTGTAACTGCAGGATTAGCATTACTCACGAAATTTTCGGCGCTTCTGCTGCTACCAGTCTATATAGCGCTCATTTTGTACATCGCTACTAAAGGACATGAAGGCGATGGGTGCCGTTTTGAACTTAAGCGATTAAAAGACATTTTGGCTATATTCACCGTTATATGCCTGATCGGTTTTATCGTTTTTTTTCTTGGCTATACGATTAACATGCTTCATATGCCATCTTCCGTGCAAGCGGATATAATTAATTTAAAGCTTTCCGAGAGAACGCCCTTTTTGGCTTCGTTTCTCTCAAACATTGACTTAAGACCGATAACATATTACATACTCGGCCTTACAATGGTTGGCAACCACGTCGCAGGGGGCCATTCCATATTTTTATTGGGCAGAGTCACTCAAGGTGTTCACTATTACTATCCGGTTGTTTTTGTTCTCAAGAGTACACTGCCCACGCTTATCCTATCTACCTTGATACTTGCGTTTGGAAGGCGAGTTAGATCACAAAGCCGGCTTGCTGAGGTAGCGCTAATAAGCAGCATCCTCGTTTTTGGTGCGGCAGCCATTATGGGTAAACTCAACCTTGGACTCAGGTACGTGCTTCCTGTCTACCCTCTCCTTTATGTATATGCAGGCAAGCTTGTAAACCTATTTAAGTTTGATTCTCTCAAGCAAAACTCTGGTGAGTTACTCCACCGCTTCGGGTCTCCAAAAATTGTCCTTAATATATCGCTTATCATCCTAGGCATATGGCAGGTTATTACCTGTCTTGCCATATCCCCGTATCACCTCTCGTATTTTAACGAGATTATTGGCCCGACCCGTGGAAGTCAAGTGTTCTCTGATTCAAATGTAGATTGGGGTCAGGACCTTAGAAGGCTGCATAAGTATGTCGAGGACAATGAAATCGATCGCATATACATCGATTACTTTGGTGGCAGTATAATAGAATACTACTTTGGGAATAAGGCTGTTAAGTGGAGTGGAAAGAAAAGTTGTAGGCCCCATGGATGGTTTGCAATATCCGTAACCAATTATAACCTCGAAACCGCCCAGGGAAAATACCGCTGGCTACGTAACTATAAACCGTACGCGCGTATAGGATATTCAATACTCGTCTACAAGCTTCCTTGATTGAGGCAATAGATGCTGAGTTTTACTGCTGCGGTTAATAAGTGTGCCGAGGTAATTTTGCCTAGGATACCTTCCACATACCATTCGGGTTTTTCTTTGCAAGTTCCAGTAAATTATTTAAAACGCCAGATATTCTTTCTCTTATAAGCCGTTCGTGTTCGTTATCGATATCCATCGATATACAGTCTATGGCTTCTTGAAGCATCTTCTCCGTTTCCTGGCCCAGTTTGCCATCCAAGTCCTTGAACTTAAAATACACGTCGTAATTCACGCCGATAGTCTCACCGATAACAATGCCGGACATCCTGCCGTCAGGTTCGTTTATCATTATACGCATAATTTCTCTAACCCCATATACCTGCTAACATGCCTGCTAATTTGGATATATTATAACTTAATATAACTTAAGAGATCATTTTTCTCACTTCCATCCAGAAGGTAGAGATAAAGGCGGCGCCAATCGCAAGAATCCATTCACCTGCTGAAAGATAGGCAAGTTTAAGCGCAGGGTGAAGAAACGGCGTCAGCACTGCAAATACTACCAGACCGATTGCCGCCAATGCCCATATGACCATCGGCTTATTGCTAAAAAGGCCCAGCTTCATTAGCGGATCTGAATCCGACCTCATATTAAAGGCCAGAAAGATATGGGTAAAAATCCAGGTTGCAAAAGCCGAAGTCTGGGCCACAGTGCTATTACCTGTACTGCTTTTAACGTACAAAAATACGCTTGTTACAGCAACAAATAGGACAAGCCCACCGGTTATGATGCCGCTGATCATCGCTCGGTTCATAAATCGCTCTTTTGGGTCGCGCGGTGGCCTATCCATAATGTCTCGTGCCTCAGGCTCTGCGACGAATGCAGCCGATGCTCCAAGGTCCATAAATAACTCTAGAACAATTATTTGTATCGGTGCGAAAGGCAAATCGACCCCAAGAATAATTGGCAGTAGAAATATTGTGATCAGGCCTGTCTTTACCGCAAGGTAGTAGCGAACTCCTTTTCGCAGGTTATCAAATATTCTTCTTCCGCCGCGTACTGCAAATGCGATGGTAGCGAAATTATCATCGGTAAGAACCATATCCGCTGCTTCACGCGCAACGTCGGTGCCGGTCTCTCCCATCGCGATACCGATATTAGCCTGACTAAGTGCAGGGGCATCATTAATGCCATCACCAGTAACCGCAACTATCTCTCCATTTCTCTGTTCAGCCCGAATAATTCTGAGCTTATCAGCCGGCGTTATTCGGGCAAAAACAGATGTATTCTTTACTATCAGCCCAAGCTCCTCATCGCTCATGCGTTTTAAATCTTCGCTCGTTACCACCCTTGCATCAGTATCGATTCCCACCATTTTGGATATCGCTTCAGCGGTAACAGCATAATCGCCAGTAATCATTATCACACGTATGCCTGCATGCTTGCTCTTAGCAATCGCCTGAGGCACATCCTGCCGTGGCGGGTCTAAAAGCCCGACAATACCAACAAAAGTAAGCCCGCTCTCCACCGCTTCTCTTGAAATGTACCTATCATGCGTGAGTTTCTTATATGCAAAAGCGATTACGCGCAAGCCATTTTGAGCCATTGCACTAACATGCGAGAGCACCTCCCTTTTTCTATCGGGAGTCATTGGCTTTGTCTGGCCTTCAGAATCATATCTAACTGACCTATCAAGGATAGATTCGGGAGCGCCTTTTGCAAAAACATACAACCTGCCGCCTCTCTCAAATACCCCAGACATTAACTTGGTAACTTGGTCAAAGCTAAACTCGTTTACCAACCGATACCGGTGACGAACTTCCTCTGGATTTTGGTTAGCCGCAGCCGATGCTTCGACCAATGCAACATCGGTTGGATCACCCATATAGCTCAAACCATCTTCTGATCGCTCTAAAACCGCATCATTGATCAGTACGCCTATCTCAAGAAGCTTTGTATCCTCCTGGGTAAGCTGAGCAAGCGGTGATTTTGTAAATTCAGTAATCTTACTATCGGTCGAGATTAGGGATACCAGCATATGGTTCTCAGTAAGCGTACCGGTCTTATCCGTCGCAATTAGAGTAACGCTACCTAGCGTCTCAGCAGCCCTCAACCGTTTTACCAGGGCATGGCGCTGGGCGAGTTGAAGTGCTCCAAGTCCCAAGACCATGGTTATAATTATGGGCATTTCTTCAGGAACTGTTGCAAATGCAAGGCTCAGCCCGGTAAGCACCATGTCCCTGAGCGGACGTCCCTGAAGAATTCCGGCTACAGGAATAAACAAGCTAAAGCCGACCGCAACCCAAATAAGATAGCCGGAGAGTTCCCGCATGGCCAATTGCAAAGGCGTTTTTGGTTCTTTGGCTTCGCGAACAAGACCCGTGATACGACCAAGTTCTGTATTCATACCAGTTGCAATTACTGCCGCTTTTCCCCGACCTCTTGTAATAACTGTGCCGGCAAATACCTTATTCTTTTGTTCAGCAAGCGGAGCTGTTCCCGGGACAAATCCAAGCGAATCCTTTATAACTGGAACGGACTCACCTGTAAGAGCTGACTCATCTACCTCAAGACCATAGGATTCGACAAGCCTTGCGTCTGCCTGGACACGCTCGCCAACTCTAAGCAAAAGGATATCTCCCGGTACCAGGTCTTCGGTTTTTATCTCTTGCGGGCGCCCATCTCGGATTACGAGCGCTAATGGGGCAGATAATTTCTGCAGCGCGGAAATTGATCTTTTTGCACGGTACTCGTTGTAGACCTCGGCAAAAACAAGAGCAGCGACGACAAAAACAATGGTTAAGAAATCTCCAAAATTACCCCAAATACTATAGAGAACCGCTATGACCAGTAGTAACAATATCAGCGGCTCTCTAACTTCTTCCCAGAATATATCAATAAACGTAACCTGCTTGGGCTCAACCAGCCGATTCGGCCCGTATTGCGCAAGCCTTTTCCGCGCCTCATCCGTTGTAAGACCCCTATCCGGATCGGTCTTTAGCGATTGCAATAGTTGCGATATCGGTCCTTCTGATGAGATCTGCCACTGTGCAGCCACTATCACCACTCCAATTCTTTTAGCGAAACTTGCTACTTGTATACCCCTTTTCGCTAATATACAGGCAAGAGAAAAGCCGCAATACTACTGCTGCGGCTTTTCTCTTGCCCCTTTCGTATTTAAAATGGCAGTTGGCTTAAGCGATACTTATTTAAGTTGCC
Organism: Bacillota bacterium; assembly: GCA_023511485.1. Lineage (NCBI taxonomy): Bacteria > Bacillati > Bacillota > Bacillota bacterium. The sequence goes on from JAIMBH010000007.1 coordinate 10,703, forward strand.
AGGTACTCACTTGCCCACCGGTCTATCTCAGCTCTGATTTCTCTCTCAAGGTCAGCCAGACGTCCTGAATCAACAAATATCACGGGCTCCTCATCATGAAGTGCCAGTGCTACCTGGATTGGATACAGCTCCACAATATCCCCTTCATGGCGAAGAAGGACGTATACTTCTGATTCATAAGAGCTTTTTGCGTAGGACCGTTCTATATCGGCCTCCAGCATGTACCCACCCTTTAAGAAAACCTCCCTGTTCTCTCTTATAATGGCAGTAATTATCTCGGTCAACTTATGCTCAGTGTGACTTACTAAATCCATGCTCTGTGCTGCAAGATTCTTTTCTGAGTTTCGACCGTATGTCATGATATACCTAACCCCTTGTCTCAAAGTTTTGCTGTCACCATCATTATACGATGAAGTTCGGCAAAGCGTAATGGCTGTCAATGGCTGGCTTCTGTGAAGCTACAGTAACTCCAGGAAAATAGCGCCCCTCATTTTTAGTATTTGAGAGGCGCTATTTTATTCAACTTCCCTATGTATTTCTGCAGTTGCGACTAAATTTCAAGTAAGCCTTAACTCATAAGGTCCTTCTTTTTGGTCTCGTATTCTTCTTTGTCTATTTCGCCTCTTGCATATCGCTCTTTAAGAATATCTAATGCGCTGTGTGTAGCACTAACTTGTGTCAACACATTGCGATTCTGCCCGCTTAAATACCTTATAGCAAGAACTATGCCGCCTATAACAAGAGCCCAAAAAACAAACATCATAAACATTGCTGCAAGCCCCCCAAAACCAAATCCAGGACCGTATGCATGACCCCAGCCCCACATCAAAGATAACCTCTCCTTTCTTGACCGGATATAATGCTGATTATAATCTATAAAAATGGTATGAAAAAGAGATGAAGGCCTTATGCAAAAGCTATGAATTTTAAACTTAGCCCCAGAACATCTTCAGACCAGCTTCAATCAAGCATTGATTGAAGCGCAGACTTAAGAACCATATAGGCCACTATCGCTTCCAATGGAACCATGGCAAGCGATGTTAAAGCCGCAGCAAGACGCACGCCCCTACTCGATCCTTCCGGTCCTTCAACCCATAAAAAAATATTTTTTGTTGCCCCGTAGGTAAATGGAACCACTATCTGAAGCGATAGCCCGGTCAGGAAAATCGCACCCGCATGCACAGTATTTGCAAGATTACTTTCGCTTATCATTACTGCAGTCGCCAGAATAGAAGTACCAATAAGCAGGAATACTTCAGCAAAATAACGCATTTGCTCCAAATCCCTGGCAGGCTTTGCTATACCGGCGCGAGGACTGCGGGAAAACGGAATGACTTTATCTGCGTTTTTTACTGTTGCAATGCTGTAAAACATTATAACCACTTATTGCTATTATCTCCGTGTTTTGCCAATTCAGTCAGTGATTTTTAAAGCCAAGATATTCTTAAAGTATCCTTAAACCTGCTTTTTTTGCATCAGACACAGCGTTTTCAAACTCATCTTGCGTTATTCTTCTATCCATTGGCGGGTATTTCGAAGCTTTGTGGCTGGGATAATACTGATCCATTACATTCACGCAAGTTTGCCTCGATATTTTCTTGGCTAAGAATTCCATTGCATCTGCTGTACCGGCTAAGTTTTCGGGTAATACCAAATGACGCACTAGAAGGCCACGCACTGCAACTCCGTTATCGTCGATAACCAGATCGCCTACCTGGCGATGCATCTCAGTTATTGCAGCCTTTACAACTTGAGGATATCCTTTCACTCCGGAGAGAAGTAAAGCCGTGGCAGCATCCATGTACTTGATATCTGGCATGTAGATATCGATAACGCCATCAAGAAGCCTTAGCGTAGGGATACTGTCGTAGCCGCCCGTGTTGTAGACCAGTGGAATGGTCAATCCCCGTTCTGCTGCAATTACGAGTGCCTCAAGGATTTGCGCAACCACATGACTTGGGGATACAAAGTTTATATTATGACACCCTACCTCTTGAAGTTTTAGCATAATCTCGGCGAGCTGCTCAGCATTTACCGTATGACCTTCACGAAGCTGGCTTATCTCGTAGTTTTGGCAGAATACACAGTGCATATTGCATGAGCTAAAAAATATTGTGCCAGACCCACCCCATCCAACAAGTGAGCTTTCTTCTCCAAAATGCGAATTATAGCTTGCGATTTTTGCATATCGACCGGTTCTGCAGGTTCCATTTGCATCTGCACCGGTTCTATCGATCTTGCAAAGCCAGGGGCAAAGATTGCATGAACCAAGACGCTTAATCGCTTCTTGCGCTCTTTTCTCAAGCAATCCTTGTTTATGAAGCTCTAAATAGCTTGGAGTCAAATTTTATCACCGTATATATTATACGGTATTTAGTCCATCAATTTCTCAACATATAGGCTTCGTTGCCAATCTACCCTGGGATAAGGTCCTTAATCTTGCAGAAAGAGTGCCGTTGGAGCCCTTTTACTTTTCAGGTTAGCCATATAATTTTAGAAGCTTCTTATGCTGTCTTGTGCAACACATTAAATGCCTCTTCTAAATTTGTTACGTGCCGTAATTCGTGCGGCGTTAATAGAGCCTTAATCTCCTCAAGTCGTTCGGTCGAGCTAATTACAGCCAAGACAACTCTTCTTGCGTAATCCGGTATATTTGCCGGATACCGAAAACATCTTATTTCTTTTACGTCATCTGCGATATGCAAATCGCCGCTTAAGTCGACAATAACCGGTACAGTCCCGAACTTCGTGGCGCCTTTAACCACCAAATGCAAGGCGGTAAAACTGTTTACCGTTAAATCTCCTTCAAGTTTGATATATGGAAAACCCTTTACTTGGCTATATACCAATTTCAATTCGGCCATAAGCACTCCTCTGTAAATGATTATCTCAAGCGTCCTTATATCCAAGAGTTGCATTTTATAACCCGTATCAAAACCCGAGTCAGTAATTTATCCCAAGGCTTGCATATAAGGGCCGTTTTTAAATCTAACTCTCAATAAAGAACTTCCATTTGACGTTATTATCTTCTCCTTGCCGTAAAAACTACTGTTATTATAGCCTTAATTGTTCCATTAGTATAAAAAGTGTCCTTTGACAAAACCCTGCGATCCCTTGCAAACAAATCCTGTGGGCACTAACACTATCAAATTCTCAACAAATATTGACAGCTGGGAATTATGCCAACATCCATCCAATACATCCGGATGAATGGCTCCCTTTAAATTTTAGAGAGCTTTATTATCATATCACCTCGACAGATCCCCATCCACCAGCTTTGTGTAAAAATAAAAATTCTGCAATTAGGGTATTTACGAAAAACAGGGTGTGATCTATAGCAAAAGTTACCCATAAGTACCCAATGAGCTGAAGGAGAGCAATGATAGAGATACGCTGGCATGGCAGAGGCGGCCAGGGTGTGGTAACAGCTGCCAAAGTGCTTGCTGCTGCGGCGCTGGATCAGGGAAAACACATACAGGCATTCCCGGAATTTGGACCGGAACGTCGAGGTGCTCCAATTCAGGCATTTACGCGAATTGACAACAATCCGATTAAGCTGTTCTCACATGTAACCTCACCGCATATTATTGTAGTTCTCGACCGTACGCTTGTCGGCAAAATCCCTTTCACTGAGGGACTCGTCAAAGACGGTACGGTCATTGTCAATTGCCGGCATTCGGCCCAGCACCTTCGTGATGAAATTGGGCTTAGCTACGGCAAAGTATTTGCCGTTGATGCTACAACTATTGCCAATGAAACCATTGGTAGGCCCATTACTAACACGCCTATGCTCGGTGCGCTAATTAAGGCCACTGAAATACTGAATATTGATGCCGTCAAGCAAGAGCTTCGGGCTTTCTTTGGGGCAAAGTTAAGCCCTAAAGCAGTACAGGCAAACATAGATGCGCTGCAACGTGCTTATGAGGAGGTGCACGGTGAATGAGCAATGAACAATCTTTCGAAAACAACCGCGAACATTTGCATATCTACGATGGCGAGCCTGTTGAAGAATTTAAGGGAAAGCCGGGCTGGCGTGATATTATCGAAGGCGCAGTTATTGTAGATGCCGGTAATGCCGAGCGCTATCATACCGGTGACTGGCGCACTGAGAGGGCAATCTGGATAGAGCAAAGATGTATCCAGTGAATGATATGTTGGATGTACTGCCCGGATGGGGCGTACTTGGTAAAGGACGAAAAGGTTGCCGGTATAGATTATAACCGTTGTAAAGGATGCGGTGTTTGTGCCGAACAATGCCCGGTTGATGCGATCGCTATGACCGAAGAACTATAGCAAATCTGAGTAAATTTAGGCCAAGGTAGATTGGGGGTTATAGTAGTGACATTTTCCAAAACCGAGGACGAAATACCCAACGAACCGGCAGACGAGGGAAAAACCGAGACTTATAATACAGATTATAAACGTAAAGGCGGAAAGCGAGCCAAGCATGAAGCAGAATACCAGTGTGAATGGCCATCCCAAGGTGAGGCAGCGCCTGAGAAGCATAAGCTTCACCACCATAGCGGGCGGGAGCAGGCGGCTTTGGTCGACGAGGAAGACCTGTCCCCCGAGCCTGGCAACCCTGATTTCTGGCCCTCGGCGGAGCTTGATCAAGACGAGACCTGGGAGCCGCCAGCACGAAATAAACCTGATAGTTCACCCTGGTGTGAGATTCAGGAAGGTGAAGAATAGTGGCCATCCGGGTTGCATATACTGGTAACGGGGCTTGCGCGCAGGCAATGCGCCAGATAGAGCCGCATATGGTTGCAGCATACCCCATTACCCCGCAAACCGAAGTAGTAGAAGAGTTCGCTCAATTTGTAGCAGATGGCAAGGTGAAGACAAAGTTTCTGCCTGTCGAGAGCGAACACAGCGCCATGAGCGCGTGCATTGGTGGAGCTGCAGCAGGAGGGCGCGTGATGACTGCAACCTCATCCCAAGGTCTTGCCTTCATGTGGGAAATGCTATATATTGCCTCAGGGCTTCGCCTACCAATCGTTATGGGTGTAGCTAACCGAGCGCTCTCAGCCCCTATCAACATCCATGGTGATCACTCCGATACCATGGGTGCGCGAGATAGCGGTTGGGTGCAGCTTTACTGTAAGACAGTTCAGGAAATCTACGATACCATTATTCAGGCAGTACGCATCGCTGAGCACCATGAGGTACGGTTGCCTGTCATGGTGTGCTACGATGGATTTTCGGTCTCGCATAGTTTGATGGATCTGGAGATGTTGACTGAAGAGCAAGTAAAGAACTTCATCGGTGCTTTTAAGCCTCGGTATCCGCTACTTAATGTCGCCAACCCTGTTACCTACGGACCGCTAGCCCTTTATGATTTCTACTTTGAGTTTCGGCGCCAGCAGGCTGAAGCAATGAAGAATGCGGAGCGCATCATTGAAGAAGTAGCAGAAGAATATTCCGCTGTTTCCGGACGCCGCTACAGTACTATTGAGCCATACCTACTCGGCGATGCTGAAATCGCGTTGGTTAGCCTGGGCTCCACAGCAAGCACAATCGAGTATGCAGTTGACAGGCTTCGCGGCGAAGGGATCGCCGCAGGCGCGCTAAGAATTCGGACCTTCCGTCCCTTCCCGGTAGATGCTATCCGCGAGGCTTTAGCGCCGGTTAAAGCAATTGCTGTAATGGATCGGGCAGAGAGCCTATCCGGTTGGGGTGGTCCGGTCGGAATTGAGGTCAAAGCAGCTTTTTACGAGGCCAAATCCCGGCCACTACTTATCAATGTAATCTACGGGTTAGGTGGCCGCGATGTAGGCGTCGATGATATATATGGCGTTTTTCGACAGCTGATGCAGGCTGTAGACGCAGGTAAAGTATCGCAGCCTGTGTATTACTTGGGGCTGCGTGAGTAGGCGCGAGCTCCTTAAGCTGATTTTATCAGCTGGTATATGTGTTAGTAAAAACAGCTATGAGGTGGTCGATGTGGTTGTAAATTTAAAAAGATTCTCGCGCAAACCCGAGTTATTTACCGGCGGGCACCGTCTCTGTGCAGGCTGCGGCATTGCAACTATAGTCCGCCAGGTACTTATGGCGGTCGAAAACCCTGTCGTTGTCTCAAACGCAACCGGTTGTCTTGAAGTCGGCTCCACTATCTATCCATACACGAGTTGGAAGGTGCCCTGGATTCATAGCGCTTTCGAAAACAGCGCGGCAACAATCTCCGGTGTGGAAACTGTCTACCGGGCGCTTAGGGAAGAGGGTGCAATAACCGAAGATATCCGCTTTATTGCCATCGGTGGTGACGGCGGCACTTATGATATCGGCCTGCAGGCACTCTCAGGGGCACTCGAGCGCGGGCACGACTTCACCTATATTTGCTATGACAACGAGGCCTATATGAACACCGGCATGCAGCGCTCCAGCTCAAGTGCCTATGGTTCCTGGACCACGACTACTCCGGTTGGCAAAATTGGTAAGGGTAAGATGGTTAAGAAAAAGCCGCTCACCGATATTGTTGTCGCCCACCATATCCCTTATGCAGCTCAGGCCGCCCCGGGTCACTGGCGCGACCTCATGACTAAAGTGCAGAAGGCACTTGCAACCAGAGGGCCATCCTTTCTAAACATCTTGCAGCCGTGCGTGCCCGGCTGGCGCATTGAGCCTTTTGAAAGCATGAAAGCGGCGAAACTCGCAGTTGAGACCTGTTACTGGCCGCTCTACGAAGTTGTAGACGGTTCCTACCGAGTCACAGTAAAGCCGAAGGAGAAAAAACCGCTTGTCGAGTATCTTAAGCTGCAGGGACGCTTCCGGCATCTTCTTTCTGAAGAAAACCGACCACTGCTTGATGAGCTGCAGGCAGAGGTAGATGCAGCATGGGAGGAACTTCTGCAAAAGAGCGAACCGTCAGAGGCGAATCCGGAAACGAATTAGACCAGCAACGCTCGCTTCAGTGCAAACAACTGTTAGACTTTTACTATCAACAGGCCGGGTAATTATCAATTAGCTCTTTTAATAGTCTTACCGGACTGCGCCTAACCAATGCCTCCACTCATTAGGCGACCCGGATCAGTTTATCTTGAGGTACCCAAATAGCATCGGCTGAAATGCACAATTCCCTCAGGCGAAACCTGACTAATGCCCTGCCAGATTTGCAGCCACAGGACGTTGGAACCGCTATATAAAACTGGCCTCCTACGCTATTCACATACTCATAAAAGGCCATCCATTGCTCGGCTGTGTAATCGTTGGATATTGCGTCACATGTCCCAGCCGCCAAAACAATAAATGTTTTCTCTTTATTCGCCTGCCTGCATGTTAAATCAGGAATATGCCTGCCGATTTTAAACGGTTTTGGAAACCCGGGTAAATTCACCAGCATATCTGTATAATGCTGCTGCCTAAAATAGCTGACCATCATAGCAATTAAGCCCTTATGCACAACGCTTTGGCTTCCTGCTTGCATTGCCATAGTAGCTCTCCTTCCAGCACAAGACAGCTACATACTGGTGGTATATTGTTGAGTATTTTCCCTAATTAATGGTTTTACAACACTTAAATTGGCTGACAATGTGAGATAAACACCGGATGCGGTATTCTCTGTGGCTCTAACGGCTTACTTTTATACAAATACTAAAACTCGGTGAGCTAGTGCTTAATTTGTAGAGAGTTGCTTAATCACATTAAATAGTTCTAGAGAAGCAACCCGTGGCCCTTCTTGTTCATATCCATCAATACCAAGTCTTGTCCTTATCTGGCCTACCTTTACTCCCAACTCAAACATTTTTTCGAAATAGAGTTTTGCGCAGGCTTCATGCTCCTGCCTGCGTTGTGGAGCACCAAATGGGTTGGCGAAATATGTATGGACAAGCCCCTTTTCGTCGGTCGTACCTTTGGCCAGCCGCGCCCCGCTTTTAAAAACAGCTAACGCATCGTCAGGTGTCGAGAAAAATTCCAGCGCCCGGTTCTCCTCATTTACTTGGTCATAGTTATTGGCATATAAAAGAATATCCACAGGATATCCCTTAATTATGTGGGAGTACCGGGTTATGGGCATTATTAGTCTCGCATTAGTTTTGTCAGGATTCATAAATATGCTTCTATCTATTTCTTCATACGCATAACCAGGTTGCAAGTCATCAAGCCTTACAAATGCGCCTATCTCCGTACCGTATCCAACTACATTGCCACCCGCATCAATTCCTAGCGAGCCCATATCATCAAACACGATTATCATCTCGCAAATATATTCATCTGCTAATACACGTAAGGCCTCAATAGTCTCAGATTTACCGGCACCACTATCGCCTATTATTACAACATTGGCAGTGCCGCCTTCCTTTAACTTGAGATAGACCATAGCTCCATGGACAGGCAGACGTTTTCTTTTAAGCATTGCGATGTTGTGTAAGGTAAGGGTCATTTTTTTAAAATAACCGAAATAGTCTACATCCTCAGAGTGTTGAATCAGGCCAACCAATATGTCATTATCTAGGTCTTCATAGAAGACTGTTTTGCTGGGTAGATTTCCGTTATCAAGCCCAAACACGAGCATGATGTTAGGTTTGTTAGCTTCAATTTCTTCGTAATCTGCGATTTCAAAAAGATTGCATAAAGAAAGGCCGAGAGACATAAAGTCATGGTGGAAGTAGATAAAAGCGATCAGATCGCCAACCTTCGCAGGATAACAAAACCATTCCTCAGGGTTCAAATCAAGCATTTCTTTTTCAAGCCCGCCGATTTCCTCAAACCTGCCTTTTCTTTTATTCGCTCTCGGGTAAAAAATAACAGGCGGCTCTAATAGCGTTAGGCGGATGAATGGAATCTCCTGTAAATTGCTGTATGTCTTAGGACAATCCCAATCTATTTTCTCACAGAGTAACCCCATATTTGCGCCAGCTGGTAGCTGCCTATATACACGCGGGTTCTCGCCGATTAGATTCTCGCCGATTCGTCGGTAGACAGAAAGGATAAGATTCTTAAATTCTTCGTTTGATTTTATAAACTGAGCGTGATGGAGGCTATTTTTTGTGTATTGCGACCTTTTGGGAGCCTCCATATATATAAACCTCTCAAACCCTCTCCAGTAATTATACAGACCCTCAATAAACTCAAGTACCCTTTCTTTGTCGGATAAGATTGCATTATATTCACTGTTCATAGAAAGAATCTCTTCTGTCGTATGGCTAGATAGCAATCTTAAGAGGTTAATCATATATCCTGCTAGTTCATCTTTCTTTAAATATGGTAGTGATTCGCTTAGAAAGGCAAAAGTGGAACTCCCCTTTGATGCAATTTTTGCAACAAATCTTTCGGTTATTTCTTTAAAAAGCCCGCTCCTTAGAAGTTCCTCCGGCGTAGCACAATATAGGGTTGAATAGTCAAATATAACCTTTCCCCTTGATAAGAGGTATTGTTCTCTAGTCGTTTTCACACATATATCATAGCATACGCTATTTCCTTTTACTAGTATGAGTAAAGATGCGCCGATAATTGGTAATACTAAATTTTATACATAATCATCAGACCCTAAACCAGAGCTTGAATTGCCGCATAAATCTAGGCTCTTTCCTCAAGCCAGACTTGCTCTTTCTCAAGAAGCTTAATCGCTTTCTCGATTTGTTCTTGGACACGCTCGGTTGCGGTGCCACCACGGTTGTTGCGACGCTCTACCGCTACTTCAATGTCAAGGGCTTCAAAGATATCGTCTTCGATCATTGGGTTTATTTCTTGCAGTTCTTCGAGGGAGAAATCGGAGAGCCAACAGCCTTCTTCAACTGCTTTGCGCACGATTGTGCCTGCAACATGGTGGGCTTCTCTAAAGGGAACGCCTTTGCCAACCAGGTAATCCGCTAGCTCAGTTGCATTGGTGTAGCCACCTTCAGCTGCCTGACGCATGACCTCAGAATTTATCTTCATGGTTGAGATCATGTTCTTCATGCCTATGATGGAGTTCTTAACGGTGTATATTGTATCGAGAAGGGATTCTTTGTCCTCCTGCATATCCTTGTTATATGCAAGAGGGAGCCCTTTCATGGTGGTTAACATTTGCATCAGATTGCCGTAGACCCGGCCGGTCTTGCCCCGTATTAGCTCTGCGACATCCGGGTTTTTCTTCTGCGGCATGATACTGCTTCCCGTCGTATAGGCTTCGTCGAGTTCTATAAAGCTGAATTCGGTTGTCGACCAAATAATTAGCTCCTCAGCAAGCCGGCTTAAGTGCATCATCAGCATCGACGCCGCAGCTTGAAACTCGACTATATAGTCGCGATCGGATACCGCATCAAGGCTGTTATTGCTTATCTTTGCAAAACCAAGATCTTTAGCAACCTGCTTCATGTCTATAGGATAAGTTGTTCCTGCAAGCGCAGCCGAGCCAAGAGGCATAACATCTGCGCGTTTGAATGCGCCTTTTAAACGCGTAAAATCACGGCGCAGCATCCAGAAATAAGCCATCATATGGTGCGAAAACAGGATAGGTTGAGCCCTCTGCATATGAGTGTAACCGGGCATAATCGTGCGGATTTCTCTTTGGGATATATTGACCAGCTCTAGTTGGAGCGCCATTATCTCAATGCCGATATCAATTATTGCATCTTTTATGAACATGCGGGTGTCAAGTGCTACCTGGTCATTGCGGCTGCGTGCAGTATGGAGTTTCCCTCCTATGGCACCAATCCTATCTGTGAGCGCCCGCTCAATTGCCATATGGATATCTTCATCCCCAATATCAAAGTTGAAGGTTCCCTCTTCGATTTCTTGTTTGATCAGTTTTAGACCTTCAATAATGCGGTCGGCTTCCTCACCTGTGATGATTCCGCAAGCCGCAAGCATGTGGGCATGGGCTATGCTTCCCTTTATATCTTGCTCGTAGAGGTGTTTATCAACAGGAAGGGACGCGTTGAATTCATCAACAAAGCTATCTGTGCTTTTCGTGAACCTCCCAGACCACAATTTCATAGCAATGACTCCTTCTGCAGATGCTGGTTCATGCAATTAGCGTATCGTCCATAGAGATTGTGCCCAACTACCAATCCCTATTATACCCACCAATTGATTATTTTTGCGATAGATGAAATCAAAGAAATTTTACTTCCTATATTTCCTTCCCCACGTTTCTAACCCAAGGCCCCAGATCCTGTTAAATCCGGCGGCAGCCTGGTGTGCAAAAGTGTCGCCGGCCTCGTATGTTGCAAGCGCTCTATCATATAGAGAATTCGGCGAACGACGACCGACTACCTTGCACGAACCCTTATAAAATTTCAGGCGCACAGTTCCGTTAACAACCCGCTGAGTTTCGTTTATGAAGGCATCAAGTGCCTCACGAAGCGGTGAGAACCAAAGACCGTAATAGATCATCTCAGCGTATTTTTCTTCGATACCGTATTTATAGTGAGCAAGGTCGCGCTCAAGAGTTAGGTCTTCTAAATCCCGGTGAGCCTTAATAAGAGCAAGCGCTCCCGGCGCCTCATATATTTCGCGCGACTTTATGCCGACCAACCTGTTTTCTATCTTATCCAGGCGACCAAAGCCATTGCTTCCAGCAATCTGGTTCATTTTTTGTATAAGCATTAGAAGGTCCATCTTCTCGTCATCCAATGAGACAGGAACACCCTGTTCAAAAGTTACTTCAACGTAAGTCGGCTCATCCGGAGCTTTCGCCGGGTCAACTGTCATGGCATATGCATCTTCCGGCGGCTCGATCCATGGATCTTCTAAGATACCGCATTCAACCGAGCGACCCCATAGATTTTCATCAATACTATATGGACTTTTCTTGGTAACAGGAATTGGGATGTTGTGCTCTTTGGCATACTCAATTGCCGTCTCACGTGTAAAGTCCCACTCCCTGGCTGGTGCGATTATCGTTATGTCGGGGTTTAAAGCCCGCATCGTTACCTCGAAGCGCACCTGGTCGTTGCCTTTGCCAGTACATCCATGCGCCGCGTAGACTGCACCAGTTCCCTGTGCGACTTCGATTAATATCTTAGCAATTAGCGGGCGTGATAGAGCAGTTGCAAGCGGATACTGTCTCTCGTAAAGCGCGTTTGCTTTAAGCGCCGGTACGATAAATTTTTCGGCAAAGGCCTTTTTCGCATCTACAACCTCGGCATGTACAGCACCGATTTTTAAGGCCTTCTCCCTAATCGGTTCAAGGTCTTCCCCTTGGCCGATATCGACAGCCACGGCAACCACCTCTAAGTCATAATTTTCTTGAAGCCATTTTATGGCGACTGAGGTGTCAAGACCGCCAGAGTAAGCCAGTACTACTCTATCTTTAGGTTCCCTTACACTTCCAACCTGTCCCACTTAATAAACCTCCGGTTCGTTAATCATTCATCAATCATTTTGCCCTAACCCTAATATATCTGTGCGCCAAAGCGTCGAATTCAGATGAGAGCAAGTAACGGAAATTGCGCCCCTCGCGCATTAATTTTTCTCATCGTAAAACATAATATCGCTTAGCATCTTATCAACACGTGGTTTGAATTCGTTTTCTCTGTCAAGTGGGTATTGAATAATGATGCGGTAGATATAACCCCCGCGCTCAAAAACTATACCCGTTCCGGTTATTTCTGCTCTAAACGCGTTTTGCTTCTTAATGGCAAACTCTACTTTCGATCTTGCGCCAGGGATATTATACTGCTCGGGAGTCCCGGCTCGGTGCTCTATAACTTTAAACCCGTGCGTCTGAACTAGCTCTTTAACAGCCTTCACAGAATAATCAACTGTGTTTTTTGCATCTTTTTTCTTTACTGTAATCTCAATGCTTGAGTTAATATCTTTTTTATCTTTATCTTTTGCAAAGACAAATATCCGGCCACCGTTCTCTGCCATCCCCCGCTCGCCAATCATATCCTCCGCGATATAGGTAGAAAACCTCACCGTTTCGTCATCAAACAGAGCAAACTCAAACTTTTTGTCCTCGCCGTTGATTAGTATGGTATCCGTCTTTGTTTTTGGGCGATTCTTAGCGGGAATATCCTTATCGGCTCTAGATTTGACCGCACCTTTATTTCCTTTAACCACCCCCTGGTCTACTTTAGACCCGCCGCAGCCTAACGCAACCAACAAAACCACTATTACCAACATAATTCCCAGGGGTTTCTTTGTCACAGCTTTCTCCATTCACAAAATTGCTTTGTCAGATCTTAAGGCCTTTGCTTGATGGCACTACTATCGCTACTGTCAAACCATACCGTTGTAAAGTAAGCCTAAAGCCCTGAACTATATCTATTTAAGCTGCTGCCTGGCAGAGCTTTAGCCCTGCACTATGTTAATACGGTGATTGCTATTTAAAAACTTTAAATTTAAACGATTCTTTCTTCCTTAAGCCTTGTAAGCCTCTCGACAATATAGTCGGCTACATCCCTGCTGCGCGTGATAACCAGAATTGTATCGTCTCCTCCAACCGTTCCCAGGACATCCGGCCACTTTACTGAGTCCATGGCTGATGCAACAGCCTGCGCTGTACCGGGAGTGGTCTTTACCACTACCAGGTTCTCGGCTTTATCTATCGAGACCATAAACTCGTTCAGCATCGAACGCAGCCTCTCTGTCTGGGGGAGCGAATATATTTGTTTGCTTCCTGCCTTGTTGACCGCAATTCTTACCTTAAGAAGCCCTAGATCGCTTATGTCCCTTGAGATCGTTGCCTGGGTCACATCATATCCAAGCGTCTCGAGCTCGGATATCAATTCCTCCTGCGTTGAGATATCTTTTGTCTCGATTACCCTTTTGATAACATCTAATCTATCTTGCCTTGTTCTCATAGCTATCCACTACTTTAGCAGCGATACCAGCACCGCTTTTGCCGTATGCAAACGGTTTTCCGATTGCTGAAACACCACCGATTGCTTACTCTCCATTATCTCATCGGTTACCTCTTCGCCTCGGTGAGCGGGAAGACAGTGCATAAACAGTGCAGTCGGTTTTGCCGCATCCATAAGGTCTCTGTTCACCTGATAGGACTTAAATACCTTGATACGTTCATCATGCTCATCTTCTTGACCCATACTTGCCCAAACATCAGTGTAGACAACATCGGCATTTTTTACGGCTTCTTGCGGGTCATTGGTCACATCTATTTTATGGTTTATATTTCTTATGCAGCTTTGCGCAAAATCAACTATGTCTTTAGCTGGTTCATAACCCTTTGGACAACCCACAGACATATTTATACCGAGCTTTCCTGCAACAATTAAAAGGGAGTGGGCAACGTTGTTCCCATCTCCAATGTACGCAATTTTCAGACCAGCTAACCTATCTTTTATCTCAAGTATGGTCATGAGGTCTGCAAGTGACTGCATTGGGTGATAATCATCTGTTAGCGCATTTATTACCGGGATGGATGAATATTCTGCTAACTCTTCAACGTCGCTGTGCTTAAATGTCCTTATCACTATTGCATCGGCATAACCAGATAGCACCCTTGCGATATCCTTGATTGGTTCCCTCGTGCCAAGCTGTATCTCATCAGGTTTTAAAAATATCGGATGTATACCCAGATGTGAGCATGCAACTTCAAAAGACATCCTCGTACGGCTTGATGGCTTCGAGAAGATCATTGCCACCGTTTTCCCCTCAAGAAAACGGTGCGCCTTCCCGTTTCTCTGCTGCCTCTTCAATTCAATCGCTTTAGCTAACAGCTGGTATATCTCATCCTGGCTGTAATTTTTAAGCGATAATATATCCCTGCCTTTTAAACTCGCCATATTTACTCCTGCACTAACAGTCGTGCCAAAATCGAAACAGCTATGTCAATGTCTTCTTCGGTAATACAGAGGGGCGGCAAGAACCGCAGTATGTTTCCCCCTATATTATTGGCCACTATGCCTTCTTTGAGTAGAGCTAATACGATATTTTTTGCATTATCTTTAGCCAATTCGATAGCTAACATCAGGCCACGCCCTCTGACCTCATTGATCTTGCCAGTGTTTGTTTTCAGGTCTTCGAGCTTTTGCGCAAAATATGCGCCGACTTCGCGACTATTTTCAACAAGTCCTTCCTGCTCGATAACCTTGATAGTTGCAAGCGCGCCCGCACAAGCCACCGGGCCGCCGCCAAATGTAGAACCATGTTCGCCAGGATTAAATACCGAAGCTTTGTCACTAGCAATTAGAACGCCGATCGGAAGACCGCTTCCTAAGCCTTTTGCAAGGGTCATAACGTCTGGCGTGATGCCGTAGCCTTCATAGGCAAACATATGCCCCGTTCTTCCCATTCCAGTTTGCACTTCGTCAAGTATTAATAGGATACCATGCTTGTCGCAAAGCGCACGGACCTGCTTTAGATATGCCTCGTCACAGGGATAAACGCCGCCTTCGCCCTGGATGGGCTCAAGCATAACGGCACATGTCTTTTCGTTTATCTCATTTTCCAGCGCATCAATATCGTTTAATGGAACGTGTTTGAAACCTGGCGGCATTGGCTCAAAGGGCTTCTGTTTATCGGGCTGGCCTGTTGCCGCAAGCGTTTTCATAGTGCGCCCATGAAACGATCTTAGCGCAGTGATAATCTCATATGCATTGTCTTTGCCTTTTGCTTTTGCATAGCGGCGGGCAAGCTTAATCGCGGCCTCATTGGCCTCGGCGCCACTGTTTGAAAAAAAACACTTATCGCCAAAAGATATTTCGACTAACTTTTTTGCAAGTTCAAGCTGGGGCTGAGTGTAGTAAAGATTTGACACATGCATCAGTGATTCAACCTGGTTTTTGATCGCCTCAACGACCGCCGGATGGCAATGCCCAGCGTTTGCAACCCCTATACCGCTTAGAAAGTCAATGTACTCCTTGCCTGTATCATCCCACAGCCGAGTCCCTTTTCCTTTAACAAAGGTCACAGGCAGGCGCGCATATGTGTTCATATGATAATTGTCGTTTAGTCGTATTAAATTCTCCAAATTTGGCATAGTCATCGTTCTATCCTCATTCATCGGAACGGTTAGCTAGTACTGCTACCAACGCTGCAGCGCTATTTTGTAATCATTGTCCCGACGCCTTTGTCGGTAAATATCTCAAGCAACAGCGCATGCGGTATGGTTCCGTTTAAAATGTGCGCTCTTTTTACACCCGCCCTGAGCGCAGTAACACAACCTTCTACTTTGGGAATCATCCCTGATTTTATGCTTTTGCTGGAAAGCTTTTCTTCGCAATCGGCCAATTTAAGCTCTGAAATCAATGTATCTTTGTTCTCAAAATCTTCATACAAACCATCAACATCGGTTAAGAATATTATCTTGTCTGCCTTAAGTGCGGCCGCTATCTCGCCGGCAACTTTATCGGCATTTATGTTATAACTTGCACCATCCTCACCTACACCGACTGTTGCCACTACAGGTATAAAATCATCTTTTATCAGGTTATTGAGAACTTGGGTGTTGATATTAACAACCTCGCCAACAAAACCAAGGTCTATCCCATCTTCCATTTTCTTTTTCCTGGCAGTAATAAGATTTCCATCGTCTCCACTCAAGCCAACTGCCAGCTTCCCATGACGGTTGATAAGCGATACAACCTCCTTGTTGATTTTACCAACAAGAACCATTTTTACTATGTCGATCGTATCTTCATCGGTCACACGCAGGCCATTTACAAACTTGACCTCTTTACCCATCGCTTTCATCTGTCTTGAAACCTCAGCTCCCCCGCCATGGACGATGACCGGATTAAGGCCAACATACTTCATTAACACGATATCGGTTGCAACGACTTGCTTTAGGTCCTCCTGCTCCATGGCCGCACCACCGTATTTTATCACAACCGTCTTGCCGTGATACTCTTTTATATATGGCAAAGCCTCGGTAAGTATTTGCGCTTTTTCCATTACAGTCTGCATATCAACAACCATCATAAAATCCTTTCGATCAAGAGCTACCGGCTTTCAGCTATCAGCATATAAGAAAACAACTGCTGAAGGTTAAATGTTCTAAGTATGATATTCTGCGTTTATCTTTACGTAGTCATAACTAAAATCACATGTCCAAACGCGGGTAGAGCCATCTCCGAGGTTGAGATTAACCGTGACCTTTATATCCTTCTCTTTAAGAATAAAATCTACCCTATCGGGGTCATACGCCGCTATGCTTCCATTTTCTATCAATCTCTCATCACCATATAGAATATCTATTCTTTCTGGGTCAACATCTGCCCCTGAATAACCAACCGCCGCCACTATTCTGCCCCAATTAGCATCCTCACCAAAAAACGCCGTCTTAACAAGATTAGAGTTGGCAATAGCCATAGCTGCCTTCCTTGCATCAGCGTTATTCCGAGCACCTAAAACATTTATCTCTATAAACTTGGTTGCACCTTCCCCGTCCCGCACAATAAGTTTGGCCAGCTCTATACAAACCAAGTCCAGCGCCTCCTGGAACACTAAAGCGCTATCTTTAGTTATCTGAACCCCCGATTCACCATTAGCAAGGAGTACTACCATATCATTGGTGCTGGTATCACCATCTACGGTAATCGAATTAAACGATTTTTCAACAGAAGATTTCAAGAAAGCATCCAGCATATCGGGTGAGACCGCTGCATCTGTTGTAATAAATCCCAGCATGGTAGCCATATTGGGAGCTATCATGCCCGAACCTTTAGCAGTACCGCCGATTATAACTTCTTTGCCATCAATCTCAAAAGATACAGCATATTCCTTCAGGAAGGTATCCGTTGTCATTATTGCCTCGGCCGCATCTGAGCCTGCGCCTGTAGATAGCTTACTTACGGCTTCCTTTATGCCTCTTTCAATATTTTGCATCGGAAGCGGGCTGCCGATCACCCCGGTTGAGGCTACAATAACATCATTCGGGTCGATTCCTGCTTCGATTGCCGTTATCTCCGCCATCCGCGCGGCATCGGTATCACCCTGTCTTCCGGTATATGCATTTGCCACACCGCTGTTTACCACAATGGCTTGTGCCCTACCATTTGCTAGGTGCGCCTTGCTTAAATGGACCGGCGCAGCAGCCACCTTGTTGGTAGTAAAGACCGCTGCGGCTGAACAAATTTTATCCGAAACGAGAACCGCTATATCCTTGCGACCGCTCGCCTTTATACCGCAGGCAAGACCCGCGGCCTTAAACCCCTTTGGGCTGGTCACACCACCATCTATTTGTTTTATGTTCACCCTATTTGCGTTACTTATAGTCATTCCTCTTCCTCTAGCTTTAACTTTATTATCGGGCGACTACCTAGCAGAGCTAAAGCCCGCATATATTTTCTAACCCTAGGCCTCGGCCAAGAACCGTTGCCTTAGGGTGCCAAGCCAACAACCTTCAATCCCATATCCTGCGGTAAGCCCAGCATTATGTTCATATTCTGGATCGCCTGCCCAGACGCACCTTTAACCAGATTATCAATAGCAGAAATTACTATAATCCTATTCGTCCTCTTATCATAGGCAAGGCCTATATGGCAGTAGTTCGAGCCCATGACATTCTTAGTTTCTGGATACTGACCCTGAGGCAAGATGCAAACAAACGGTTTGTTTCTATAATATTCCTGGTAAAGAACTATAAGTTCGGCTAATTCAACTTTTTCGGCTGCCTCAATATAAGCTGTGGTTAGAATCCCCCTGGTTATTGGAACAAGGTGGGGCGTAAAAGATACTTTTACTTTCTCGCCTGCAATATCGGACAGGTACTGTTCAATTTCGGGGGTATGTTGGTGTATGCCACCGACTTTATATGCCGTCAAGCTCTCATCTACTTTGCAGAAATGGGTCGCCGGCTTCGGGTCGCGTCCGGCACCGGATACGCCACTTAAAGAATCTATAATAATACTATCTGGTTTCACTAGCTTTGCAGAGAACAATGGGGCTAGAGCAAGAATCGCGCCTGTCGGGTAGCAGCCCGGATTTGATACAAAGGTCGATTCTTTGATCTTTTGCTCATAAAGCTCAGGAAGGCCATATGTCGCCCTTAGCATGAGCTGGGGATTTATATGTGCGGTCTTATACCACTCTTCATAAGTCGCTGCATCGTTTAACCGGAAATCGCCACTTAGGTCTACAACCCTGCAGCCAGCATCCAAAAGCGCGGTTGTAATCTTCATTCCCTGGCCATGCGGAAGCGCCAAAAAGAATAAATCTGCCTTACCAAGCGCATTTTCGAAGTCATAAGGCTCAAAAACAAGGCTGGTTACGCCGTTTAAATGCGGGTATAATTCAGCCACCGCTATATTTTGATATTGGTTTGCGGTAGCATACACAACTTCCATCTCAGGGTGTGCCGCAGCCAGCCGGATAAGTTCGGCTCCGGTATACCCAGATGCTCCGATAATGCCCACTTTTACAGCCATGGTCTCTCCTTAAGCCGCTTGCTATGATAATATACCGTATAATAGCATATTCGGCATTATTTATGCAATATTTTGCAATCATAAATGTACCGATTTTTGCCAATAATTTTATATAAAAGCCATTCTATGCATTATTGCCGTTTTACAAAAGCATTATTATAAATTTAGCTTGCATATTTCATCAATAGCGGCCTAAAACAAATAATCCGGCGACAAGGCCATATAAACTATGCCCAACAGCCGGATTATTGCCTGCACCGTCTTTGCGGCTCCATATGTGCAATAAAAATTCTGCGCGTGTAATAAAGAACTATATATTAAAAACTGGCTCGGCAATTCCGCCTTGAACAACCGTTCTTTTTAGCCTTTGACCGGGCACTATTTGCTGGCCATCGGCAATAACACAACTATCGATCAGTGATGAGGAGCCAATGCGACACCCATCCCACACCACACTGTTTGATATCTTAACGTTTGGTCCTATATAGCAGCCATTTCCAATAACAGTATTGGGACCGATTAAGGCCCCCCGCTCAATGCTAACTCCCCTGCCAATTAAGGCGGGCTCTTCAATGCGAACGGTCAGATCTATTTCAGATGTTTCACTAATCCAGATATTTTCTCCAACAAGGCGACCATCTATAGTGGATTTCACTTTGCCATTAATCAAGTCCTTGTTTACCTGTAGGTACCTCTCCACAGTACCTATATCTGACCAGTAACCATCCTGAAAATACGCGTAAAGGCCACCCTCTTCGGCAAGGGGGATAAATACAGAGTTAAGAAGGCTTGAAGGTTCTTGGGGTATGATGTCTAAAACCGTTGGTTCGAAAATCGCCATTCCGGTGTAGATCCCGTTTTCCACCACATCGTTTGGGTCCTTATTGATTAAAATTCTGCCGCCAGGACTTACACCAATATGTTCATAACCGGAGCCTGGCCTCGCCCGGGTCATGATAAGGGTGACTTCCGCACCCCTTGTCTCATGAAACTCGAGAGGCTCGATAAGATCTATATCGGTTGCAATATCGGTGTTTACGACGATAAATTTATCGTCACCGATAAATTTATCGAGTTTCTTTATTGCGCCCGCCGTTCCCAAGAGTTCCGGCTCGTACGAGTAATGAACTCTCGTATTCCACCACGTTCCAGCCCCAACTACATCCTTAATATCTTCTGGGAGGTAATGGAGATTTATATACATTTCTTTGATTTCGTAGGGTCTCAAATACTCCAGCAGCCTGACAATTGACGGCCGGTTTGCAAGGGGAACAATAGCTTTCGGTTTTGTGAGAGTCAGTGGCCTGAGTCGCAAACCCTGGCCCGCAGCAAGCAGAACAGCACGCATAGCGTTTTTTAGTATACTACGAAGCGCCGGGAATAAAAACAATTTAAAGTAAAATTGTTTTGATTCCCGGCGCAAAGACTTTCCTTCAGTTCGCTCTATCTCCCCAAGAACGATAATTCTATATCCAGCAAGATTGTTCAGCTGCCCACAGGGCTAAAGCCCTGCGCTACGCCCTTATCTCGGCTTTAAGCTCTCTGCTCAATCTCTCAACTATACTCTCACGGACATCTAACGCTTCCTGATCTGTAAGCGTCCTATCTGGTGCGCGGAAAACCATCGAGTATGCCATACTTTTTTTGCCTTCCGGTATGCCTGCGCCTTTATATAAGTCAAACAATCTTACGTTCTCAAGTAGCGGCTTGCCTGCAGTCCTGATAACATCCATTACTTGCTCATTTTCAATAGAATCATCAACAAGAATAGCAATATCAAGAGAGATTGCCGGATGCCTAGGTATCTCAGCAAACTCCTTCTGGGTTACGGCTTTATCTATTAGCTTGGTAAAGTTAAGCTCCGCTACATATGTTCTCGGCAGATCGAAATCAGATTGAGCGTTAGGGTGTAATTCCCCAAAATAGCCAACCGACTCATTCCCTATGAGCAGCTCTGCGCTTCTTCCGGGATGAATTGCCGGGTGTGTAAAGTGCCTCACTGACCAGTTCTTAATATTAAGCTCACTAAGAACTGCCTCAATAATCCCCTTAAGATCAAAAAAGTCTACACTTCTTGCCTTATCATACCATTCGTCTGGCTCCCAGGCACCTGTTATGGCAATACCGAGCATAACCTCTTCGTCTGGAATATCTTTGCCCTGCTCCTGCCAGAAAACATGGCCAACTTCAAATATCTGCACATCATACTGCTCGCGGTTTATGTTATATTTAATAACTTTGAGCAGATTTGCCATAAGAGTCGTTCTTAAAACCGACAACTCTTCATTAAGCGGATTAAGCAACCTCACAAACCAGCGTAGAGGATCTCCCTGTGGGATTTGAAGCTTGTCAATATCATTTGGGTCCATGAAACTGTAGGTAATTGCTTCTGAGAGTCCAGTTGCGATAAGTCGATCTTTGATTGATTCCGCGACTTTCTGGCGCTCGCTTAACCCTCCCTGCTTATATCCGCTCTCCGGCAAGGTAGATTCTATATTGTTGTATCCATAAATTCTTGCTATTTCCTCTATTAAATCTATTTCACGCTCTAAATCAGGCCTGAACGACGGTGCGATAACCCGCATCTCGGTCGTTTCACCAACTACTTCAGCCGATATCTCAAGCCCGGTAAGGATTTTCTTTATCTCATCAGGCTTAAGTTTGGTACCTAATATAGCATTTACCTTATCGGTTCTTAACGGCAACCTCCTTGGCTCTATCATTTTTGGATAAACATCGATTAATCCCTGGGTCACTGTGCCATCTGCATATGCAGCCATGAGCTGAGCTGCCCTGTCAGCCGCAACCGCCGTGCCGTTTGGATCGGTGCCTTTTTCAAAGCGAGACGAAGATTCAGACAGCAGCCCAAGGTTTCTTGAGGTCCTCATTATCGACGTCGGCTCAAAGTACGCCGACTCGAGCAATATATCAACAGTCTTATCGGAAACCTCGGTATTTGCACCTCCCATAACACCTGCAAGCGCAATTGCCCTTTCCGTATCCGCAATTACGAGCATGCTATCGTCAAGCTCGCGTACGACGCCGTCAAGTGTTTCTATATGCTCACCGTTCTTCGCCCTACGAACTATTATTTTACGGTCACGGATGGTGTTAAGGTCGAAAGCATGAAGCGGTTGACCCATCTCAAGCATTACATAATTTGTAATATCGACTATATTATTAATCGGGCGCATCCCAGCCTTTTCTAGACGGGACTGCATCCATGTCGGGCTTGGCCCTATTTTCACACCCCTAATTACCCTTGCGGTATACCGCGGACAGAGGTCAGGGTCCAGTATCTGAACCGATGCAATATCTGTTGTTTTTTCAGCTGATTCGACCAGGTCTATGGACGGCTTATGAATCGTACGCCCTGTTATAGCCCCTACTTCCCTAGCCATCCCAATCATTGATAGACAATCGGGGCGATTAGGCGTAATTTCAAGTTCAAGAATGGTATCGTCCAATCCAAGAGCCTCGGTCAGGGGAGCTCCAACTTCGACATCCTCAGGCAGAATATAAATGCCTGCATGGTCTGTACCTAGCCCAAGCTCAGCTTTAGAGCAAAGCATACCGTAGGAAGTTACGCCTCTTAACTTTACTGGCTTGATCTCTATGCCGCTAGGAAGAGTAGCCCCAACCAAAGCAACGGGAACTTTGTCTCCCACTTTAATATTCTTGGCACCGCAAACTATCTCAAGAGTCTCAGGGCGCCCGATATTTACCGTGGTCACGCTTAGCTTATCTGCGTTTGGATGTGGTTTAACCTCAAGAAGCAAACCTACTCTGACGTTTCCAAGACCTTCCCCAAGATGCTTTACGCTTTCCACAGCCGTACCCGTCAGGTTGAGCTTGTCGGCAAGCTCATCTGCTGATAAATCGAAATCTATATAATCCTTTAACCAGTTAAGAGAAACCAGCATTATATTATCCTCCTTTTGTAGCTGTTAACTCTCAGCAATCAGCAATAATCTTTTGTTTCTGCGCTTTGTCTGACTTTTAACTGGTTGCTGATTGACCGCTGAGAGCTTTAAAATTGTTTCACAAACCTGATATCGTTCTCGAAGAACGTCCTGATGTCGGATACGCCGTAGATCAACATGGCAATCCTTTCAACGCCCATTCCAAAAGCGAATCCGCTTACCTCTTCAGGGTCGTAACCGACCTCTATCAAGACATTAGGATCCACCATCCCCGCACCAAGTATCTCAAGCCAGCCGCTTCCACAAATCCTACAGCCTACACCGCCACAGGCGAAACAGCGCACATCTACCTCTGCGCTCGGCTCTGTAAACGGAAAGAAATGTGGACGCAGTCTAGTATATGCTCCATCTTCGGTCAGTTCCTCATGGAACCCCTCACGTGCAACTACCCTAAACTGGCTCTGTTTGCCAAACATCTGTCTGGAGAACTCCTCAAGAGTCCCCTTTAGATCACCAAAAGTAATTCCTTTATCAACAGCTAAACCCTCTATTTGATGGAACATTGGAGAATGGCTCGGGTCGGGAACATCTCTTCTGAAAACTTTACCCGGAGCTATTACGTAAACCGGCGGCTGCTGCGATTTCATCACCCTAATTTGCACCGGTGATGTATGTGTTCTAAGCAAGATATCGTTGTCTTGCGGCTGAACGCTTTCTTTCTTGATGTAAAATGTATCCTGAAGACTCCTTGCAGGATGATCAGCCGGGGTATTGAGGGCCTTGAAGTTATAATAATCAAGCTCAACTTCAGGGCCTTCGGCTACTTTATAACCAAGGCCGATAAAAATATCAGTTACCTCCCTGATAATTTTTGAGATAAGGTGCCTGTGCCCGTGTGGGTGCACCCTCCCCGGCAGTGTTATATCTACTGTTTCTGCAGCAAGACGAGCCTCTATTTCTGCTCTTGAAAGCTCATCCTGTTTCGCGTTAATATCGGCCTCCAGGCTTTGCCTTACCCTGTTTGCTACCTGACCGATTTCTTTTCTTTCCTCCGGGGATAGCCGCCCCAGAGTTTTCAGAACCCCGGTTATTTTACCTTTTTTACCAAGGTATTCCACCCTTACCCGGTCCAGTTCCCGCAAATCTTTCGCCTTAGCGACATCTGCCCTGGCCGTTTCATATATTTTCTCCAGATCCGTCCGCGATACCATTTTGATTTATCACCTCATTAGCTTTCGGTCACAGCTTTTTATTATAAACATTAGCTTTTATTTACTAATCTATTGATTCGCTACCATAAATATAAAAATCCTCTCTCGCACACAAGGACGAGAGAGGACCCGCGGTACCACCTTAATTCAGGTCATTAAGTATCTGCAAAATCATAAGAGCTACGATCTATGAATCAGATACCGAATAACCTGCTCTTTGTTCCCAGTAACGGGGGATACCGAATTGCCTACTTACGCAACTTAAGGGTTGCCTTTCAACTCTTGGCTCCGAAGTGAACTTCACCGCACTCTCCATAGCGATTCTCAGCCTCGCTCGCTTCTCTGTAACGGAAAAGAGCGGTTACTCTCTTCTTCAACGCCTTTACAATATAATTTTTCTGATAACTTAAACTGTTCTAAAAACTTAAACTATCAAGCAGGACTAAAACCCTGCGCCTGCACTTTATTAACCCGGCCCCTTGACTCTAGCCCTTGGCCGTAAGCCAACCGTTTGCCTGCTACTCCATGCCATCACTCTATGCCATGACTTTCTCTTTAGCTATAGCAGCAAGTTCTGCAAAAGCTTCCGGGTCGTTAAGCGCCATATCGGCAAGAACTTTTCTATCGAGATCAATATCGGCAAGTTTAAGTCCGTTTATAAATCGGCTATAAGATATACCGTTTGCCCTTGCCCCGGCGTTGATCCTTGCGATCCAGAGTTGCCTAAAATCGCGCTTTTTTGCTTTTCTATCTCTGTACGCGTAAGACAGCGAGTGCATTACCTGTTCTTTAGCAGCCTTGTACTGCTTGCTCTTCGCACCACGATATCCTTTTGCCAAATTTAATATCTTTTTATGCCTTCTCTTAGTACTAGTGGCATGTCTTGTTCTTGGCATCTACCGTCAACTCCTTCAATAGAATTACACTTTGGGCAGTTTGACTGCCTACATGCCCAACATACGCTTCAGGCTTTTCTTGTTAGCTGATTCTACAATACCATCTTTACGCAGCCGTCTTTTGCGCTTTGCAGTCTTCTTAGTAAGAATATGGCTTGTAAAAGCATGTTTATAAGACAACTTGCCTGAACCTGTAACCTTGAAGCGTTTTGCCGCTCCACGATGGGTCTTCATCTTCGGCATAACTTACTTGCTCCTTTCTATCTTCAACATAAACCGTTACGTCTAATAACGTTTTGCTCTTCGCACTAACTATATATAAACCACTTAACCATAAACCACCATTTCTTGCGAAAATAAATACCCTGCCTCGAGCACTATCACTGCTTGAGTTAATATCTATAGCGGTTATAGCATTTATATAACATGCGAAACTTCAGGCTTTTACGACTCGGCTGCCGTAGCTTTTACCACTGGGGCTAAAACCATAACCATGTTTCTCCCGTCAAGTTTAGGCTGAGCTTCGACCTTGCCCAGATTGCTTACCTCCTCGGCTATACGGTCGAGAAGCTTTTTGCCAAGGTCGGTATGAGCCAGTTCGCGACCCCTAAACATAATTGTAACCTTAACTTTCGCACCGTCTTCAAGGAAACGAATTATGTGTTTTTTCTTCACCTCAAAGTCATGATTATCAATCTTTGGGCGAAGCTTCATTTCCTTCACGACCAGAGTCGCGGCATGTTTCTTGGCCCTTTTCGCCTTCTGAGTCTGCTCATATTTATATTTGCCGTAATCCATTATCCTGCAGACTGGCGGATCGGCCTGCGGGGCAACTTCCACCAAATCCAATCCGGCATCATAGGCAATCCTTAGAGCTTCATCAATCGGCTTAATACCGAGCTGAGTTCCGTCATGCGAAATAAGCCGAACCCGTGGGGAACGAATTCTCTCATTAATTCGAGCATCAGTTGCGATACTTTATCACCTCCCTCGCGTTATTTAGATTTAAATTGTTATGCCAGTAGCGCTAAGGCGCTTTTTAGCCTAAATAAAAATGGACGGCAGCTGCCGCCCAACTTTGGCTTAAATCAAACCCTTTCGATTGCATATAGCATCTCGGGGTGAGAAGCAACTGACTTCTTCTTTCCTATATTTAGTTTGTTCCTATTTTTGGTTTGCTGCAAAAATTCGAAGCATTTCAATATTCAAGTATACTATGGAGCCGCCAGCTTTGTCTAGCATGTTCTTTTGCTTACGTTTGCATGGCCCCACCATCAGCGGCTCCACCATCAGCGGCTTCGGAAGGCCAGATGATTTCCGGCGGCCGCATCGACTTTTCGAGTTCTGCTGCAAAAATATCGATTGACATGGGACCGCGGTTGCCAGTTCGATCGCGCACTGCAACCTGGTTATTCTCTATCTCTTTATCACCAACTACAAGCATATAGGGAATTTTCATAAGCTGGGCATCTCTTATCTTTTTGTTTACAGATTCAGTGCGCACGTCAGCCCTGGCACGCGCCCCAAGACCTTTCAACCTATCCGCCACCGCAAGCGCGTAATCGTTATGGCGATCTGCGATCGGCAAAACCACTACCTGCTCAGGCGATAGCCATACCGGAAATGCCCCCGCATAATTTTCTATCAATACACCGATAAACCTTTCAAGCGAACCAAAGATTGCCCGGTGGATCATGATCGTTCTATGCTCCCTGTTATCGGAGCCAATGAAGTTTACATCAAACCGCTCCGGCAGGTTAAAATCGACCTGGATTGTAGTGCACTGCCATGACCTTCCGAGCGCATCCCGTATTTTCACATCAATCTTCGGTCCATAAAATACACCTTCGCCTGGGTCGATTTGGTATTCTAACCCCGCTTTTTCAAGCGCCACCTTCAATGCATTAGTTGCTCTATCCCAATTCTCCTGCGTTCCTACGAATTTGTCCGGCTGGGTCGAAAGGTAAACATCATACTTATCGAAACCAAATTTCTTAAAGATATAAAGCATTAGATCTATTACCCCGAGGATCTCATCTTCGATCTGCTCTGGTGTGCAAAATATATGCGCGTCGTCCTGAGTAAACCCGCGCACCCTTAGAAGGCCGTGAAGAACACCTGACCTTTCAAAACGGTAGACGGTTCCAAGCTCTGCCCAGCGTAACGGCAAATCACGGTAGCTCCTGGTATGGTTCTTATAGATCTTGATATGTCCGGGACAGTTCATCGGCTTTACAACATAATCGGTTCCCTCAACCTCCATTGGCGAGAACATGCTCTCACGGTAAAAGTCCCAGTGGCCGCTTGTTTTCCAGAGGTCTACTTTGGCAATGTGCGGTGTCATAATTAATTCATAGCCACGCTTTAAGTGTTCGTTTTTCCAAAAATCTTCAATTACTTTTCTTAAGATGGCGCCCTTTGGATGCCAAAGCGGAAGCCCCGCGCCAAATTCATCGTCTATAGTGAAGAGGTCGAGCTCTCTGCCAAGTTTTCTATGGTCCCGCCGCTCGGCCTCCGCCAATGTCTCAAGGTGCTCTTTGAGTGCTTCTTTAGACGGAAACGCCGTGCCGTAGATTCTCTGTAGCATAGGCCTCTTTTCATCGCCTCTCCAATATGCCCCCGCAACACTTAGTAACTTAAACGCTTTCACTTTACCTGTGCTTGGTACCTGTGGACCTCGGCAGAGATCGATAAACTCGCCCTGACTATATACGCTTACTGTGTCATCCTCAAGCTCATCAATCAGCTCCAATTTATACGGTTGGTCCTTGAAAATCTTTTTTGCCTCTTCTTTGCCGATAACCCGCCTCTCAAATGGATAGTTCTCAGTAATGATCTTTCTCATTTCTTCTTCTATAGCGGGGAAATCCTCGGATGAAATTCGTTTATTTATGTCGAAATCGTAATAGAAACCACCCTCAATAGTCGGACCTATTCCAAGTTTAGTTCCAGGAAAAAGACGCATAACAGCTTGAGCCATAATATGCGCGGTGCTGTGTCGAATAATATCTATGCCGCTTCCCATATGATCGGTTACAATCGAAACAATATCGCCGTCGTTTAATACCATACTCAGGTCTGCGAGGTTATCGTTGATCAGGGCAGCTATCGCCGCTTTCTGAAGACGTGGGCCAATCTTTCCGGCAAGGTCGTAAGCTGTACTTCCTGCATCAAGCTCAATTCTAACCCCATCTGGCAGAGTTATGCTTATCTTCTCCATCGATACCTCCATCTAACAATTAAAATAAAAAAAGCCTCTCCGCAAGGGACGAAGGCTTCCGTGGTTCCACCCTATTTGCGCCCGATTTGAAGACCAGACGCCGCTTTTTGCCCCAATATCGGTGGGCTTCCGGGTGACTTATCTCCATATGCCCGTCGGATTTTCGTCGCCTGCTCTGGAGTGGTACCATCTGCATTAGCTTAAGCGAGCTCTCAGCCATGGCCCGCCTCTCTTTATAAGCTACAAGCAGACTCTTCTCCGTCAATGCATTTTCATTCTTTGCTTTTGCCCAATAAAATTATTACTAGCGAAATTCTATCCCAATCGGAGTGTGCTGTAAACATGGATGCGCAAAAGCTGGTTTTAAAAATCCGGACAATTGAATTTTCCGTGGGGAATCGTTATACTTAGCGGTCAATAAATATGCTTCAACGCTTTAGTCAATCATTGTATTATTAAGCTAGCCGAATTAAGCTGGCCAGTCATGGCCGCAGCAAGATCGGAAAAACTATTCGCAGCGTTCACAGAGGCAGGAACTATAAATTGTCGAAGGCTATTGTATCTATTGCCAAGTGTAGCCATTACAAATTACAAGAGATAGCAGAAGCCCTCAAAGCCCTGCTTGAGCCCTTCGGCGGCTTAGAATACTTTGTCAGACCACAAGACAAAGTCCTAATAAAAATCAACCTTCTCAGGAGCGCTACGCCAGATAAAGCGGTTACTACCCATCCCGTGGTCGCAGAGGCTGTTATCTCGGCAGTTAAAGATCTCGGCGCCACGCCGATAATTGGGGATAGTCCAGGCGGCACAAACACACCAAGACAAATCAAAAATATTGTTGAAGCAACCGGAATAGCTGATGTCTGCAGGCGCACTGAAACTGAGCTAGTAATTTTTGATCGCGACCCGGTAAGAATCAAAAGCCCTGAAGGCAAACTCTATACAAGCTTTACAGTAGGTAGAATTGTTCGTGATGCAGATGTTATAATAACGCTTCCCAAACTAAAGACCCATGGATTCATGAAATTTACCGGAGCTGTTAAAATTCTCTTCGGCGTAATCCCAGGGATGGAGAAGGCGCAATATCATTTAAAAGTCCCCGATAGAATGGATTTTGCCGATATGCTTCTAGATATTTACCTTGCGGTAAAACCGACTCTTTCCATTATGGATGCAGTCGTTGGGATGGAAGGCGAAGGCCCATCCGGTGGCGAACCCAGGCATATCGGCGTGCTCTTAGCGGCAACAAACGCAATAGCTATGGATTTTGTGGCGTCTAAAATCATCGGCTTTGACCCGCTTGATGTGTATACAAATCGTGCCGCTGTTTACAGGGGCCTAATTGCAGGACTGGACGAGATTAGCATCAGGGGATTGCAAATCCAAGATATTATACTAAATGATTTCAAAGCTCCCTCTTCTGACCTTGCGGATAAAATACCGCCAAGACTGGTAAAGTTCATGAAGAACCTTGTTACCGCAAAACCGTTTTTAGCAGCCCCGGAAGCCTGTACAGGATGCGGCATTTGCAAACAGAACTGCCCAAGCAAAGCTATCACAATTAGCAATAAGCGGCCGCACTTTGATTTTGATAAATGCATCAGATGCTACTGCTGTGAGGAGCTCTGCGCCGAGCTTGCAATCAAGAGAAAAAACCACTGGCTTGCAAGCCTACTCGCTAATTACCTTAGTAACTAATATTATTTAAATGTTTGAGTGGCTTAAATGCCACTTATCAACACTGCAGTTAAAGTTCCTATTGACATGCCGGAAGACTATTAACTGCAGCACTATAGTCACTCTATAGCCCCACATATACAGATAGACATATCAAGGCATCGCTTTTATCATGCCGCTTTTCGATTGACCATGATGCTCAATTGTCCAGCTGCTGCTTTTAAAATCCCCATCTGAGTCTCCGCCTCAATCTCAGGTTCGTTTGAACCAACCTTTCTCGGCCTTGGGATTATGCCAAGCCGGCCAATATTCGGCCATTTTGCTTTTGCTTCTTTTAAAAGCCCCTCGAAGCGGTCGATATACTTATTAACCTTGCTTGCATCATGTTCGTTTCTTAACTCTTCATTCAACTTATTGACCTCATCGATTAACTGCTCATTTTCCAACTTTGACACCTCCAATGAAAGCTGCATTCGCATATATATTCCCTGCGAATTAATTTGGATATTGCAAGCCCCTAAACGTAAAAAGTTTTATATATGCGAATGCATTCTAAACTGGGTAAGAATATTTCATGAATACTGTAGATAGGATCACGCTTGCATGTAGCTCTAGCGCATTTTTGGATATCCCTATAACCGAAGCCATTAAGACATTGGCTGATATCGGATATCGGGCAATCGAAATCAGAGCGGGACATGAGAAGATCTGCTCTAACAACGAGAACCCATCCCAATTAATTGCATCTATTAAAGAATGCCTCAGCAAACACAAGATGGCGGTTTCCAATATATCGGTGGCAAACGGTGGTCTCTGTTCAGATATAAGGCAAAACGGTGTACAAAAGCCCATCTTAAACGGAGATATCCAATTAAATGAGAGCTATATTGAGCAAATTAAATACTACGCCAGCCTGGCAAGAGAGCTCCGTTGCGAATCGCTGACAATAAGCCCCGGAAGGGCGATTAAAGGGCGCGGAGAGAATACAGTACGATCCTGCTTAATTACGGGGCTCAATAATGTCACCAAATTTGCACGCGGGGTTGGAGTATCAGTTGGCGTAACATATGGGCAGGGTTTAATCCTACAAACTGCATCCGACGTGCAAGCACTTTTTCCTAAGGTAAGAGGCTTGAAACTTGCGTTTCACACCGGAAATGCGCACCTTGCATGCGAAACACCGTGCGTAGTGGTAACCGAACTAAAGAACTATATAAAACACATCCATATCGCAGATGTCGGCAATGGCGGCCGTGTCTTTGTTTTGCCCAACGAAGGCGAAATAGAGTGGATATCGTTTTTTAGGACCCTGAACTGGATTGGATATCGGGGATTTGTAACAGTAGATTTGTCATCATACCGAGACATGCCCGACCTTGCTGCTAAGCGTGCCTGCTATTACCTATCAAATTTGCTAAATGCGTTCGGCCAATCCAGAAAACAGGGCGCTGCCTAAAATAAATGCGAATTTAGCTAACCCGCAGGTCTTCTCGCCAGCTTAGCCCCTCCCTGCCGATTCTTCTTACCGAGCTATTGTTCTGCACCTTGCCAATATGGGATATGCTCGGGTTTACATAATCGATCATAAAGATCTTACTGCCACCGCGCCTGTTTATTTGAAAACGAGGGCCGTTGTCATCTATGTACTTGTAGTAATCTTTAGAAAAAAGAGATCTTAAAACTCCCATTGCAGACACCTCCCATATCGACGACTGGCCGCTTATTTTACAAGATACTGTATACCCAAATAACGGTAAGCTTAATCATTAATTGGGTGGTGACTATCGTCCATCGATTAAGGGGGAAGCTCACAGCCGGTAACTATAGCTTAAGCTCACGGTGTCTTTCTGCAATCTGGTCAGCCAGACGGTCAAGCAATTCAAAATCTCCCTGCTTCGGAAACCCCTTGGTTATTACAGGCTCCAGCACCTCTGCTTTAACGCTTGATATAATCCCGCCGATCTGTTCGACTGCTTTTGTCGCCCAACCGTGCGAACCTACAACTGAGATGAACTTTGCCTTGGGGCGTAATGAATTCACTAGATGCGCCGCATAAAGTGCAAGCGGATGGGCACCTGTTAAAACGGTAGGAGCTCCCAAAACTATCGTTGCGGCATCAACAAGGGCAGAGCCAAGCTCGCCAAGGTCAACGGCCGTCAGGTCGAACCGCTTGACCTCGACACCACGGTCGATTAATGCCCCGACGAAGTGGTTCACCATGGCTTTGGTACTGCCATGCATCGAAACATAGGGTAAAACTACAAGATTCTTTGGGCTTCCGTATACCCAATCTCGATAAGCTTCTATAATAAATTCTGGCTCGGCATATACCTGGCCGTGGCTTGGCGCAACCATAGCAAACTCAATATCCCTTAGTTTTTCTATATTCTTTTGTATCGGTGCGTTAAAAGGCATCATTATCTCGGCAAAATACCGCTTTGCCGCTGCGTAAACCTCCGCCTTGTCTTTGACAAACAACTCGCTCGAAGCAAGGTGTGCCCCAAAAAAATCGCAAGAGAATAGGATTTTGTCCTCTTGAAGATAGGTAACCATGGTCTCAGGCCAATGCACCCAAGGAGTGTAGATAAATTGCAGGCTCTTATTGCCAAGTGTCAGTACCTGCCGATCCTCTATTGCTTGAAAGCGCTCCTCAGAGATACCAAGTAAGTCAATAAGCAACGGTTTACATTTAGTAGTGCAGACGACTTTCGCCTCGGGATATAACTCTAACACCTCAGGTAAGCTGCCTGAGTGGTCCTGCTCAGCATGATTGGCAACTATATAGTCTATCTTTGGATTACCGAGCTGTGCTAAATGTCCAAGCAAGACATCCGCCATTGAAGGATCAACGGTGTCGATCAAAGCGATTTTATCGCTGCCCCTAACTAAATAGGAATTGTAGCTTGTGCCTTGAGGAAGAGGTATCAACGCATCAAATAAGCGACGATCCCAGTCAACCGCGCCAACCCAATAAACATCCTCTATAATCTCTCTCGGCTTCATTATGACCCCATCTTCTTAAAGCTGCTCTTATCAGCCCCGCACTCTGGACAATACCAACTATCTGGCAATTTTTCAAACGGAGTCCCCGGCTCTATACCGGAATCCGGATCGCCCTTTGCAGGGTCATAAATGTAACCGCATGCCATGCATATGTATTTTTGCATTAAACAATCATCCTTTCTCGGTTGTTAAAGTAGCAATAATGCAATCTGTTAGTTAATATATCCTTAAAAGCGGTTGTTTAAACTATAAGAGATAAATTGGTTAGTCGACTTACTTACCTCCTCTCGAAGTGGGATCGAGCGCATCCCCACTTTCTGTCAAACCTACCGCAAGAATTGCCACATCGTCCTGTAATTTACCGCCCGCATAATCAACGATATTTTCAAAAATTAGTTGGGGCATATCACATATTTTCTCATTCTTCAGCCCCTCAACAAGCTTAGCAAGCCTATCCTCCCCGAACAGCCCGCCATCTGCAGAACGCGCTTCAATAGCTCCATCGGTATATAGAACCAGAACATCACCTTTCTCAATCATCACCTCACGATTATCGTAATTAAGCCCGGCAAATACTCCCACTAGAGGTGATCTTGAAGTAAGTAGAATCGTACCATCAGTTTTTTTAGATAATATAGCCGGGGGATGGCCAGCGCTACAATAGACAAAGCGACCTGTCCCGACTTCAAGTATGCCAAACAGTAAAGTAATAAAGTTAGACGGTGGTGAAGATTTTGCTGCAAGGTCGTTGGTTTTGGCCACAGCTAAAGCAGGGGAATCCTCATCATGCGCATAAGCTTTAATCGTATTTTTAATAAACGAAGTCATGGCCGATGCCTCTAAGCCTTTACCGGAAACATCTCCGACAATGATACCAATCTTACCGGGCTTGATTTCAAACAGATCGTAGAAATCCCCGCCGACTTTTGCTACTTCGGTCGCTGAGCGGTAAAGGGAACCAAAATCAATTCCCTCTATGCTTCTTGGAAGCGTTAGGATTGCCTCCTGTAAGGTATCGGCAATACTCCTCTCGGCGGCATAAAGTTTTGCGCTATCAAGCGCAAACGAAACCGATGCAGCAAGCTTCCTAGCAAAATCGATTTTGTCGTCAGTAAAGGCAACCGGCGCTGATGTATAAACAAAACTGATTATACCAATTGGTTCATCTTTAACCACTAAAGGCACGAGCAGGGCTGAGCGAACACTGCTTAGCCCGGTAAACCGGAAGTTTGCCCACTTTCCGCTTGAAGTATCGCTAATAACAACCGGTTCCTTAGTTTTCTTCGTGAGCATTATAGCGCAAGCCTCTTTACCGAGAAAAGATTTATTAGCTGGTTCTTCCGCTAAGCCATATGTGCACCGTACCGCCCAGGCACCATCCTCGCACAGGCCGATAATCGAACCCTCACAGCCTATTGCAATGGTAGACTCAGCCGCTACTATCCGTAATATCTCATCCATGTTAAATGTAGAACTTATTGCGGCGTTAATGTCATTTAAAGAATCGCTTAGCTTCTTGGCTCTTGTAATTTCTGTCACATCAACCAATGAAAGCACAAGGCCAGCGACCTTCCCCGTTCTGTCCTTTACTGGGGTCAGAGTCCAGTCCCAGTAAGTTACTCCTCTCCAAGGCTGATCAACATATTCAAAAGGCTTTGCCTTATATTCAACAGGTACTCCGGTATCCCGTACCTTCTTGAAAATCTCCTCATTTTCCTCATTTGGAAACAAATCGAAGTGATTTCGGCCAATGAGCTCTTCCTCGGTATGGCCTGAAGCTCTTACATAGGTGGAATTCACTAAAACAAAATTGAACTCATGATCAAGGTAGGCGATATGAGCGTTAGTGCTCTCCATGATTGTTTGAAGCCGGTTTCGCTCTACACTTAGCCTATTTAAAAGATGCTCCTTCTCTCTTTCGCTCTGCTTTTGTTCAGTAATATCACTAAATATCACTGCAAGCTCCCCATTATGCAGAGCAAAAACTGCTACATTGAAGTACTTATCCGTAGGGGAAAAGTAGGTCTCAAACGAGACCGTCTTTCCGGTCTCTGCCGCTTGCAAAAAGGCATTAAGGTAGGATTTCAGTTCGGTGCCGTAGAGCAGAGTTGCCCTCTGTCCTAGAGTCTTTTCTCGCCCTATGCCAAGCATTATTTCGTACTGGGGATTAACATCAGTTATTATAAAATCTACAGGCCTTCTATTGCTATCATAGACAATTTTATAGAGCGCTACGCCATCATCCATACCATTAAATAATGCCCGGTATTTCTGCTCGCTTGCCCTTAGCGCTTCCTCGCTTTGCTTTAAAGCCTCCCTCACCTGCTTTAGCTCTACGCTTTCAACAACCTCCCATTTACCCTCGTATTTAATTATGGCAAACTCATGGTTGCGGATGACATCTATTACTTCGGATGCGGCACACCTTTCAAGCGAATACGTGCATATGGCAATCATGCGATGACTGCCGATTACACTATCTACCTCTGCTTCATAATTAACAAAGTCCCTCCAATCGGTTTCTTCAAGCCAGAATGTATTGCCGGCAAGCCTTAAGCCATCATATCCCTTTGCCAACGCCTGGTTAAGCTTATCAACCCATCCGTTAAGAACCCGTTTAGAATCAAAAACGCCTTCTTTAAGATACCAATCTACATAAGGAATGATCTCGATCTGGCCATTATCTAGATAACGGTCGAAGTCGGGGACAGTGTCTCTCAGTGCATATTCGGCTTCCTTCTCGTTAAGAGGCGCGGAAGTTACCCACATGCAAAATTCGTTATTCTCCAAACCAGCCTTAAAGTAGGGTATCAGGATATCAACAAGATCTTTCTTTGTCTTGTAAAATTGGCAAAAATGAGTCCCCCAGTGAACATCCCCTAAAATATCAAGACCGGTTTTTCGCAAAGTCAACACGCTTTCTTAAGCCGCTAATGCTTTCAGCTATACTTGGTAGCTATAATTTTCGATGGTGCTAATTAAAAACTATCTTATATTGTAACTTATTTTTTTACAAGCTAACCTTCGCAAAAAATAAGTCATTTCGCACTTTTATGCCCAAAATATCGCTCCATGGCTTCACTTACAGCTGCAGACAGCCTTTACTTGCTATAGGATAAAATGCTTAGGAATCCCCGGGGTTTCCCAGATGATAAGAAGTTGCAGTGCAGGGCCACGTTGCTTCTCGCTTGAGGATGGACTACTATTTCATTATCGCCCATTTATGCTTTAGATCTGGGCACATGCTGGGAGGGTTTTGTGAATAGCGTTTGGAGGCGGCTAAAATATTCCAGTAGATTATCTAAGATAATAATGTTGCTGGCCGGCTTGGTTATATTATCGCTTGTTTGGGAATTAATTCTCGGTCTCGGTTTGATTGGGAGCAGGTCATCCGAAGGCCATTCGATAGAGTATATCGTAACCAGTACCGCAAACAAGGTATCGGTTACATATACCAACGAGAAAGGTTGGACCTATCAGAAAGAAAACGTCACTCTTCCGTGGAGATGGAAATCTCCTGCAAAAGCTCAAGATGGGACCACCCTCTATATCTCAGCCGAAATCAACCAACCCGAGGGATTGATTGAAGTTGAGATAAGGCAAGATGGCAAAACATTCAAGAAAGACAGGCGGTTTGGTCCTTTCGTTGTGGCAACAGCGCGGGGTTATGCTGGAGACAAGTGATTCTATTTTCCAGATAGCGAAGATTCAGCCTCCTGCAGAGTTTTAAAGATTTCGATGCCCGCATAGTTAAAAACCCCAAGGTTGCTAAGCTTCCTTACAAGATAATTGCTAACACCGGTAACTACGGCCATACGCGCATCTGGCACTTTGTCTCTGAGCTTATTATGGTAAGCGATCAATGTTCCAATTGCCGAGCTGTCCAGAAGCGAGCACCCCGAAAAATCAACGATCAAGTGTTTTGGGGTTTTTTCAAGGGTTTTTGCTAGAAGATCATCAACCCGCTTAGGCCTATCGGCGAATATACATTCACCGGAGAAAGTCAGTATTTGTATACCGTAGTTTCCGTATTTAATATCTAAATCGAAGATCCGAATCACCTCAGATCCTGTAGTGAAACTATCCGTTAACTAATACCCATAAATAACAAGTTAAGACTCCAGCAAAGCTGGTTGCCGCAATTCAAATCTTGGGATATCTTTATTTATCTAGCAAGTAACTGTTGCAGTAGTATCTTGTGGTTGTCAGCAAGCTCCCGATAACTACAATTATACGCCTAAAGCGATCAAGAATCGACAGGCAAACAGATTTTAAATAAAAACTTGAAGAAAAACATCCATATTGCTAGAATAACAACGCCAAATAAGAATTCGTAGGGACCACAGCATTTAATGGCAATCTGTATCTCGATAATTCAATCGGTTTTTATATTTTTATTTTCGAGCTTTAGAAAACTAAAGAGCCAGCTAAATGGCTGGCTCTTTAGTTTTGTGGGCGCTAGAGGATTTGAACCTCTGGCCCCTTCCGCGTCAAGGAAGTGCTCTCCCCCTGAGCTAAGCGCCCAATTTGAAATGGCTTCATCAAATTTGGAGGCGACGACCGGAGTCGAACCGGTGTACATGGTTTTGCAGACCATTGCCTAAGCCACTCGGCCACGTCGCCATAATCGTGTAAATTGTATCAGGTCTTTGGAGGTAATTCAACACGTTGTTGTGTTTGGCGATAGTTCTGGTAGCTAGTGTGGTAGTTGATTCTCCGCTCAAATCAAATAAAATAGCCCCTGAATAGGGGCTATTTTATTTGATTTGAGCGGATGACGAGACTCGAACTCGCGACCCCAACCTTGGCAAGGTTGTGCTCTACCAACTGAGCTACATCCGCACTGCGACAAAAATTTTACCATGTCCTTTTAATTTCTGCAAATAGCGCCGGCTTTATATGTAGGAAGAATTTATCTCCTCCCCTATAGTTTCTGGTTTACTGTAAATGTCTCACATACTGCTCAAAGAGCGCGATGGCTGATTCAATACTTTCATTGGGCGATTTCGTATCGGACTCTTTGTGGACGCAATCGCGTATTACACTTGCCAGAATTATCTCTCCGACACGCTGGAAAGCCCCTTTTGCCGCTGCAAATTGCGTAAGTACGCTCTCACAGTCCTCACCGATTTCAACCAACCGCTGGAGACCTCTTAGCTGTCCTTCGAGCCTTTTAAGCCGCGTTATAATTCGCTTGGCCTCTTCCTCGCGATCGTACATTGCTATACCCCCATAACTATTTTTAGCAGTAGTATATCAATTAATAATGTTTTTTACATTCTGCTCTATGCTGGCTTTATCGGCAACACCCACTATTTTATTAACAACAGAGCCGTCCTTGCCGATAAAGATCAGCGTGGGGATATAGAGAATGCCATATTTATTGGCGATTTCTCCATTTGAAGCATTGCCTAAATTATAGAATTCAAACGGCAATTTACTTTCATATTCACTCCTAACCTGTTCAACTACAGGCTTTATCTGTCTGCAGGATGGTCAGGTATCCGAGTGAAAAAATAAAACTTTCGGCCCGATGGATGAATTCGCTTGCTTAGCTCCCTGACCGCCGGAACAGCCGGCAACAATGGCAAATATAAGGCCTATTGCGACAATAAGGCCAAGAACCTTTAGCGTAGTTTTTCTCTCAGACAATGCAATCTCCTTTCGCCAGATTACATCTAGAAGCAACTTTATTACTATATTGTTTATTACTATACTGCATAGTATAACATGCCATAAATTAAAGCAAAAATACTGGTCAAAAAGTAGCGCAGCCCTCTTTGAAGGAGTTTCCCTGAGCGAAGCAAAAAACCCAGGCAAGCTCTTTAGGGCTGCTAAGAAGGGCTAAAGCCCTGCACTGCTTTTCAATTCTCAATCTTTCAGATAATATTCGAGCCTCCGGCCCGATTAATGCTTAGAATCCTCAGCCGGTGCTGGTACAGCTACTCCCTCCAGAATAGCCGCCTGAATATCCACCGGAAGAACCTCCGGAGCTGCGACCAAGCGTATAACCATAAAAGTCACGGTAAACCTGCCTTACATCTTCACTGCCACAGCTTGGGCATTGCTTATCTGTATCGCGAATCATTCTCATTAAAAAGAACTCAAAGTCTTTACCGCAACTATCACAAACAAACTGGTAAGTTGGCATACTAACCTCCTTTACACCGGCTTAAAGTCGGATGAAATCTTTAAGATTTCGCTATTATGATAGGCCAAACTGGCGAACAATCTCGTCTTTAGGTACAGCGCCAATAATTTGACCTGCAACCTGACCATCCTTGAAGAACAGGAGTGTCGGGATGCTCATCACACCGAATTTACCTGCCCATTCGCGATGATCGTCTACATTGATCTTGGCTATTTTTACTTTGCCGTTGTATTCAGCAGCTATTTCCTCAAGCCTTGGGGCTATCAGTTTGCAGGGACCACACCATGGGGCCCAAAAATCGACTATTACCGGCTTATCAGATTTTAAAACCTCGGCATCAAACTGAGCGTCACTTATACTAACGATATTCTCTGCCATCAAC
This sequence comes from Bacillota bacterium, assembly GCA_023511485.1. Taxonomy (NCBI): domain Bacteria; kingdom Bacillati; phylum Bacillota; species Bacillota bacterium. The sequence goes on from JAIMBH010000007.1 coordinate 50,422, forward strand.
CAATCACTCCTTTTTTAAATATTTATACCCCCCAGGGGTATAAATGTCAATAGCAACCTGAATATTTTTACACGGTTAGATAAAAATCGAACTAAGTTTAGCAGAATTTAATGGTTGTTATCCAGTATTTAGAAGCTGAAAGCTTGAATTATCACCACTATACCCTACTCGGGCATAACGCGACCTACGCTACCGATCTTTCTGCCGATAGACCAATATGAGTCCACGGCATAGGCAACCGGTCTCAACGCCTCCACATTTATCTTTCCTGCGTGTAAAACAGATTCCTCGACATACGTAATAAGAGCACGCCCAACATAAAAATCATGGGTGCCCAGACGCAAAACCTCCTGAACCCTGCATTCGATGCTCACGGAGGCCTCAAGAATTGTTGGCGCCTTTACCTCCTTCGAGGGGTGTGCAGTTAACCTAGCCTCTTCAAATTTATCAACGTCTCTGCCAGATATCCTACCCAAAAGATCCATTTCTTTGATAAAGCCCTCTGGCATGACATTTACGGTAAATTCGCCATTGTCTTCGATCAGCTCATGCGCATAGTTTGCGGCATCGATCCCAACACCGATATAAAGTGGATCCGGACAGAGAACTCCGATCCAGGAAGCAGTAAAAACATCGGGGACTTCATTTTTGTTTGCCACCGTTATCAGAGCTAACGGTAACGGCAATAACCCAATCAAACCTGTTACGACCTTCTTAGCCATGTCATCGCCTCCACACCGGACTGCAAAAACCAGCCGCTATAGCTTTGCCCATATTATTCCCACAAATTAATTATTAGATGCCCATCTATGACCTTAACCTGACTTCGCCCTGCCAGCCGTTGCTTTTTCTTTGTTTCCTTGCCAATAAAAAAGTGGCGATTGATATAGTAGATAGATGCAGTAAGATGTGAGATACTTTTTTATTTAGCCCTGGAACCAGCAGGTGAAAGCAATCAATGATGGTATTATAATGGTATTTCTTCTCAGGATAGAGGAACTAACAATCTAGGGCTTGTAATTCGAAATTGTTCTTTACTGGGTCCACGTTACAAAAGCCATGTCCTCGTATACTCTTTTGCGACTTTATGCAGTAGATGATCTGCAGTAATCAGGGTTGTACCGTTCTTCATAGTCGATGCTATCAGAACCGCATCATGTGTCCCAACTTTTTTTGCAAAGCCTATTTTTATCGCATCGATTAGCATATGTTGATCATCCTCTATAAGCCGAAGACCATCGTTAAACATTTTGGAAATTGCTTCTGCGATTTCTTGCGCACTCAACTTTCCCTTGCTATGAAGAACATTTGCCACTTCATGTATGACCGAGCTATCCGTACTGAGTAATATTGCACCCGATTGCATTAAAACATATAGCTCGTTTGCCTCTAACGCCCCTTCTTCATCTGGGAAAAACCATTTTAGAATAACTGACGAGTCTACCAGATACACCCGCATCTCCGTTAATTAACCGCGCTCGAACAAGATTTTCCCTTTTTTAAGGCTCATATAACTTAACTATTTCTTCAAACATAGCTTATAGATTGATTCTATAAAACAACAACCCAACCAGGTTCGGTTGGGTTGTACTATTTAATTTAATTTTCTAAATACTGGCTGTAAGCCTACTTCAATTTTTTCTTTACGTAATTAGCTATGGCCTTGATCTGCTCATCTGAGAGCTCTCCGCCCTTAAATGCAGGCATCACTACGTTGCCATCTCTTGTTGTGCCATTCTCGATTTGCTTTTGAATTTGTTCGACGGTCAGCGACGTACCCTTAATTGCTGGGCCAACTATTCCACCACCGTCACCGCCGTGGCACGGCCCACAGTTGTTCGTATAAAGAACAGCCGGATTAGTCTCATCTTTTACTCGCCCTTCCTGGGCTTTCTCTTGCGGAGTTAGCTGGCGCCCTTCCTCCGCTTCTCCTCCCGTCTGCTCTGTCTGTTCAGATGAGCTCTTCTCAGTGCTGCTTCCCGAGCATCCAGCAACTACGAACCCCGTGAGCGCAAGTAAGAGTAGGAGAACCAATACGCTTGCCCATTTTTGGTGTTTGCCTTTAATTTGCCTCAAGAGATTCCCTCCTCCATTAACAAGACCGTTACTAAATTTGAAAACCTTACATATAAATTACCCTATTATGCCTATTATTACTAGTAATCGATAATAATTTATCAAAAGTATGGTTGTTGTAGCCTCTACACTTAACTCTATAGATAACTAAATGATAGATTATTTGGTTAACAATTTAAAGATACCTTTTGTGTCAAGTGCCCTATTGCCTAAAAAATCTCTAATGCAATAGTATTCTGCTTATGGTCGCACCCTTAAGGAGTTAGTAACTACAGCCAGTGATGACCCAGCCATTGCTATTGCGGCCCATATAGGGGAGAGCATACCATTTACCGCAAGCGCTAATGCCACAATATTATACACAAGCGCCCAACCAAGATTCTGAATGATGATCGCACGTGCTCTGCGGGCAATACGAATAATATTCGGTAGGGCTGCAAGGGGGTTCTCTGCATCCCGGGATATGACAATATCCGAGGCTTCAACCGCCATTTCAGATCCAGAAGCTAAAGCAATGGCGAGGTCGGATGAAGCCATTGCCGGCGCATCGTTCATGCCATCCCCAATAAAAGCAACGCTCGCTTGCGACCTGCGAAGCTCCCGCACAACTTGATCCTTTTCATGCGGCAATATTCCAGCCCAAACCTCTTTAATACCTACTTGTAAGGCTATCATCCTGCAAGGCCCTGGAGCATCGCCGGATACCATAACTACTCTTATGCCTTCTGATTCTAAACGCTCAATAATATTTCGGGCTTCCGCCCGAAGCCCATCATTTAGAATAATAATGCCAGTCGCTATATTATCTACCGCCACCCAAACTACAGTATCGCCTGCATCCTCAAACGACTTCGCCTGCTTTATTAGGCTTTCTGGCAAAATAACTTTGTTCTCTTTAAGTAATCTGGTATTTCCAACCATGGCCTTAAGCCCAAATCCAACGGTTCCGATGACGCCGAAACCCGGTATAACTTTAACTTCTCTTGCGGTTAGCTTTTTCAGACCGCGCTTGGCCGCCTCGTATACTATGTTCTCTGCCAGCGGATGTATGGCCTCTGATTCCAGGGTTGCTGCCACTTGCAATGGGTTAAGCACGGCAAAGTATTGCTTATCACCATTTTCTCTTGCCATCTTTATATCTTCATTACAGATAACCTTTTTTACGCGAACTTTACCCTGGGTAAGGGTTCCTGTTTTATCCATACATACTGTAGCTATCGAACCCGCACGCTCAAGTACATCCGCACTTCTTACTAATACATTCATGGATGCAAGTTTGCCAATCGCATTGACTGCCACAAGCGGTGTTGCAAGCGCAACCGCACATGGGCAAGCCGCAACGAGAGTAGAGATTACTCTCTCGCTTAGTTGGGTAAGCGAGAGGTCAGAAAATAACCCAAAGATAGCAGCTGCTGCTGCAACCGCTAGCACAGTCGGCCCGAATATGGCTGAGACTAGATCGGCCCATCTCTGCAGATTAGTTTTGGCAAAAAGAGCATCTTCAACAAGACCCGACATCCTAGAGAGAAGTGTATCATCAACCAGCCTTGACACTTCAACGGTAAAGTTGCCGGATGATACAATGGTGCCCGCCCAAACCTCGTCCCCTTCCGATTTTTCAACAGGCAAGGGCTCACCAGTTAACATCGACTGGTCAACAACCGCAAAACCGTGTTTTACAACACCGTCTACCGGGATTCGCTCCCCGGAGCGCACTAACACCTTATCTCCAACGCTTACTGTTTCTAATGGCTTTTGCTCAACTTCACCCTCAGGTGTTAAAACCCACGCGGAGATATCCGCAGCACCAATTAAGGGAGCTAGCAAACTAGAAGAACGCTGCCTGGCAAGGGCCTCCAACCATCGGCCTAGAAGAACAACGACGGTTATCATCGCGGCAGAATCAAAATAACCTGCACCATGACCAGTCGCAAGTGACCATATCCCGACAAAATAAGAAGCCCAGGTGCCGACTACAACTAATGTGTCCATTGTAACGCGCCTGGCTCGCGCCGCTTGCCAAGCGCCTTTTATAAATACAAAGCCTGGGTATAGCAAGACAAATGTGGTAAGCAGGCCGGTTAAAAAGGCAGGACCGCGGATGGCCGCATAATCGTTGTTTAAATACGCAGGATAGAGCAGAAATATCGAAAACCACATCACCCACATTGATACAACTGCGCCGGTAAATAACCGTATAAATAAAGCCGACGCTTCCACTCCATCTGCCCGAAACATATCGGCAGATTTAGTGGGCCGGTATCCAAGAATCGAAACTCTATCCCATATGATATTGGTATTAGCTTTGTTTGGGTCGTAGGTCACCCGGGCAAGACCAGAGGCAAAACTTACTTCGGCATCAAGCACCCCGTCGATTCCAAGGATTGCGCGCTCAAGGATTAACGAACAACTAGAGCACCACATGCCATCGACTCGAAAGACAGTTCGTCTTGATCCTGCAGCTTGTGCGATCGCCGACTTACGCAAAGAAGGGCGCCCGGCAGTGGGTGCCATAAGCAATTCCGAGAGACCAGCTTCTGTTGCCACGCCCCAAACACGCGCACATCCCTCACAACAAAATACATGTTCATTGTCTCTTTGAACCGGGCGGGCGATAATTGGGAGTCCACAAAGCTCACAAGCTTTCTTGCTCTTAGCTGGTTTATCAAGTGTGCAAGCATGGGCTTTTCTCATATGTATTACACCTTAAACCCACCCAAATAAGTAGTCCCTCGCATAACAGTCAGCAATCCAATAATAATCACCACAAAAGCCCCGGCTTTTAAGATGTTGCCACGGGCTCGTGAGCCTAAAATACCGCTTACAAGTCCAAATCCAGCAATCCCCGGTATCGTTCCAAGTCCAAAAAACAGCATTGCAGCAGCACCGGATATTGCCGAACCACTTGCTAACGCCCGAAGCTCAATAACGGCAAGTAATCCGCAAGGCAAGAATCCCATAAATAAACCCAGGGGAAGTGCGGCAAATATCCCACGGTCTGCAAGCTTAGAAGCAGCCCGCGCAAATAAACTAGATCGACTGCCATCCTTTATTACTACGCCTTTACTACCCCATCCAAACGCCATTGCAATGCCGATGGCGACCATAAACAAGCCCGCCACAATAGGAACCCACTGCTGGTAGGGACGTGTAAACTGTATGAGTGAGGGAATTGCACCCAGCGATCCAAATATCGCCCCTATCAAGCTGTAAGTAGTAAGACGTCCGCCATGATAAAACAACTGGTACAGGAATGTGTTTTTAATTTTAGGTTTTCCCGCACACCCGGCAAACGAGCACGCAGCGACAACCCCACCACACATCCCTATACAGTGCCCGAAGCCTCCTGCAATCCCTGCCAGAAATACCATCCAAAGAAACTGCATATTCTAGCCCTGTCTCACATAATATATAACGATATATCCTATCATCCAGGCGATGAATAGGCCTATGAACAGCTTCAGAGCCAGGGGAGGGTCTCCATGAGCTTCCTCTAAGCCCCCTTCGTATTCATCAACGATCCCGATTGGTGCCGGCTTTATATCGACCTCAGGCAAGTCATCCCCACTCGCCGATTTACGCCACCAGATATTGTTAACTACCAGGTAAATACCTACTGCCCAGAAAATGAAGATAGCAACCGCTTCGAGGGCACTCCACCATTGTTCGCTAGCCGGCATCTCTAGCCCTCCTTAATTTTTTTTCCTCATTTATATCTTCCCACCCAATAAGTTCTTGGTCATCGATAACTATACTTGCAGCAGCCGTTAAGTCACTCAATTGGCCGCTTGAATGCGCCCAAAGCAGCGCCAATACAGCCCCAAGCGCAAAAACTACCGCCATAACAACAACCATAAATTCTGCTAACCCCATATATATCCTTCTCCTTCCTAGCGTACTGAACTTCCAGATGCTGCTGGCTTAGTCAGAGGAGGCGACAGCGTCTTTACATAATTGACCAAATCCCATATCTCACTATCAGATAGGATAAGGTCAAACGGCAGCATCGCTGTATGATCTAATCCCCGGCTGATAGTATGGTAGATAAAATCATCGCCGCCGCTTGAGATCCTTGGGTTGTTGATTAATGAACCTGGCTTTGTGCCTAACCCCTTCGAGAATTCGCCAAATCCTTCACCCTTAGCGCCATGGCACTCTGCACAGTGCTTTTGGTATAGATCTGACCCCTTTTTAACTGAGTGTTGAAGACCTTCTGGGTCGCTACCATTAAGCGGGTTAGTGAGTTCCTTAAACTCCTCCGGCACCGAGTAATCTATCTTAGATGTCGGCTTGGGGAAGGTGTATGTATCCTGCACATACTTGATAATGTCCCAGCGTTCCTGCTCAGATAAAAGCAGCCCCCAGATCGGCATAGCCGAGTTACCAACCCCCTCTTTGAGGATAAAAAACCAGCGCCCATCGACAAACTCCTCTTTGTTTTTGATGTCTCCTTCAGTAAAGTTTGCCGGCGGTGGTATAAGATTATTACCATCTATGCCTTCACCTTGACCCCCATACCCGTGACATAGCGCGCACCGCAGCATGTAGGATTCACGCCCGCGCTCGTAGCTCGTACCCTTAGGGAAGGTCAGCTTTTCATACTTTTTTGGAGTAGGCACGTCTGCAGGCTTTCTACCATCTGCGGGAAGTGCGAGAATATCTCGCACGTAACTTACCAGTTCCCAACGCTCCTGTTCATTAAAGACAGCTTTCCATTGCGGCATCGACCGGAAAACTAAGCCCTCAGATATGCGCCAGAACCAATCACCATCTTTAAATGTAGAAAAGCGCTTTCGGTCGCGCAGATCTGGCGGCTCTGGCAAAAGCCTTGGCTCGGTATTTGCATCCGGGCCCCGGCCTGCACCTGAGTAACCATGGCACGGCGTACAATTCAGTGTATATAGGCGCTTGCCATTGTTTATCAAGTTGAGGGTAGCAGGCTTATCGTTAACCGGGATAGTTCCAAACGGATTTTTAACATCATATTCCTTCGGCAACTCTCCCTCGTCCGTGTAGTGTGGTTTAGGTCGCATGAACGAGTGCCTAACATAGAGCGCAACCAGTTCACGCTCCTTCTCTGAAAGCGAGTTCTCCCACTGCGGCATCGCCGTGCCCTGCACGCCTTTGCTAATGCGCCACATAATAAATCCTTCAGTATAGCGTGCATACTTAGCCTGACGTAAGTCAGCCGGACGTTGATAAAGCTTGTGGCTATATGGTCCTAAGCCATTGCCCGCATATCCATGGCATGTCGCACAATGCGTAATGAACAACTCCTTCCCTTTATTCCAGTTTCCTGCATTGACCACCTGTGGATTTTTCCAGTCTTCCCACTTCTCGGGAACCATTGCATCTATTTGCGCAGACCTCTCGTTGCCAAGACGATTCAAATAAGCTACAAGCGCCTTTAGCTGATGCTGTGACAAAAATGAGAAGCTTGGCATAATCGAGTTTGGTGTAAAGCTGCGGGGATTTATCAAATGGTCTATCTCCCACTTATCTCCCCGTTTATACGATATATTTGCAAGGTCCGGGCCCGTCCTCACCGTACCTAGCTGATGCGGGGCATCATAATTAAAATCACCGGCCTTGCTAGGTGGATCAGTTACCGTATCAAGAGGCCTTGTAAATTGACTGTGACAATACATGCATCCATTGGCCATATAAAGACGACGTCCCTCGGCCTCGAGCTTAGTATACGGGCGTGCATTAAGTGAATCTTGCGGGCTAAATATTAAATACGGAAGGAGAACTACGACCGCAATAACTGAAAGGACAACGGCCAGCCCACCAACCACTATAACTTGTGGAGTCATCTTCATGGTCTATTCCTTCCCCCTAAGCTCCAACTACATCTGCCGGTACCTTATCTTGCGAAAATAGCACTGCTTCCCTTTTGGAATGGTGGTCTAGCATAGTGCGCGCAATGTTGTACACGAATATAAGTTGTCCTGTGATGATTACAGCCCCTGAGGCTGCTCTTGCTATATAGTAAGGGCGAAGGCTGGCCACCACTTCACTCGTCGGTATTCCCCTAGCCCACTCGCTTGCTTGTGTTAGGCCGGCGGCAGCAAGCACAGAAAAGAACCCTACAAATCCAAGCACAGTCATCCACCAGTGGGCAGATGCAAGACGGTCGCTGTAGAGGTGGTTACCACACATGCGAGGTATCATATAGTAAATACCCGCCATCACACCAAACGACGCAAACCCAAGCAGGGCTAAGTGCGCATGCGCAATCGTCCAGTTAGTAAAGTGAATCCATTGATTGACTTCACGAAGAGCCTGCGTTGAACCCTGTAGGCTCACAAGCAAGTACCAGACCACGCTCATGACAGCAAAGCGCAACGGAAATGAATACTGAAGCACCCTCCACGAGCCCCGCATAGTCATAAAGATATTTGTAGTAAACGCAGCGACTGAGATAAATAACCCGACAGATGATATAACTGCAACCGACTTCAGCCATTCGGGAACAGGTGATTGAAGGATATGGTGAGTGCCAACCCCTGTATAAAAGAATGCCAGCAGCCAAAATGCCATTAGCGCCAGTGAATACCCATAAAGAGGTTGTTTAATCTCCCTGGGGATTACATAGTAAAGGATTCCTATAACGCCTGTGGTAAACCATAACCCCAGAACATTGTGACCGTAAAACCACCCCCATATCGCATCGTTTAGTCCGGTTAGCGAACCCGTAGACGGATTCCAGATGACATTTCCAATGGCGTATACTATGGGAAACCATAGCAGACTTCCCATTATATACCAGTTGCTTACATATAATAATTTCTGATTCCTCGCAGAGATCGTTTTGAAGATGTTATAAGCGGTTAGGATTAATCCCACCATGATAGCAATATCAATTGGCCATGCAAGCTCTGCGTACTCACGGGCTTGCGTCCAACCAAAGAAAACAATACCAACTACCCCAATGAATAGTGAAGCATTCCAAAGAAGCATTACAACATTTCCAATTACCTCGGAATAGATCTTTCTCCCAGTTAGAAGAGGTACTATATAATACCAGCATGCGATCATACCCATTGATATCCAGCCAAAAAGAAGCCCATTAACGTGAGCTTGGCGTATTCTCGAAAATACTAACCAATGGATACCTTTTGCAAAATCGGGTGCAACAAATTCAATGGCCTGGACAAAGCCTAAACTTATTGCTATAGCCATCCAGGCCATCGCGGAGATAACCATCCATCTGGCAGTGCTCCCTTCCTCACTAAACATTCAAACTCCTTTCTGTATTAACGATGAACCTTTTTTGCATATTTTATTTATGGCTAGTCGTAAATTTTTATAGGCTGCCTGCAGAACAGTCTGGTACCTGAATATAAGTTAATCTAAAATATGCCCAGTTCTAGCAAGGCTAAACCTTAGTTAAATATTTGACGTGCACCTATAGAAATACAAAGCCTTGGCAGTACTTTGTTAGCCCTGTAAATAGTTCGGTGTAAACTAGTTAATCAAATTTCTCTCGGGTATATTCGTATCAAACCATGAATAAGACAGTTCATTACTTTAAAACCTATGATTGGGCCAAAGAGGTAGGCTTCTCAGACGAGGATGCAAAGAAAATCGCCTTTTCGAACTGGCAAATCGATATAAGAAAGCCAGGCAAACGATATGAAAGAGGCAGGCACCTCAACACTAATTTACTCTCGTTGCTTAACGGAAAGCCAACGCAGCTCTGGTATATGACCTATGAGCTCAGTAAAGCTATTAGAGAGAGCAATCTAGAATGTCTTGGGAGAAGCATTCACAGCCTACAGGATTGGATAGGACATGGCAACTGGCCCATGTATGGTTTTCACTGGAAAGGACCATGGAGATTCAAGATATTCGGACAAAAGATTGCTCTTCGCAAATATGACCCGGATAGTGATTTCTCAGAAGGCAGACTTGAAAAACTTGAGTTGCTAACTAAGGATCTTTTAAATATTTACCTAGAGGCAACTAGAAACCAATCAAAGACGTAATATAAATGCTTAGATGTGCGCAAGGTATCTTAGAATGATTTTAGAATCGATTCATATATCTGAATTATGGCCGGGCCCATGATGACAACAAGCACCGCTGGGAAAATACAGGTGATCAATGGAAACAGTATTTTAACTGGAGCCTTCTGAGCCATTTCTTCTGCCCTTTGCCTGCGCTTTATTCTTAGCTCTTTAGCCTGAACCCGTAAAACCTTTCCAATGCTTATGCCAAATACTTCTGCCTGAAGCATCGCAAGTATAAAAGAGCCCAACTCATCGACCTGCGTCCTCTCACCAAAGTTCCTAAAAGCCTCATCCCTTGCAGTTCCTAGCTGGATCTCCTGAAGTAGCCTGTAAAACTCCTCAGAGAGAGGTCCGATTGTGTTGTTTACAACTTTATGCAAAGCGGCATCAAAACCCAGCCCAGCCTCAACGCTAATTGTCAATAAATCAAGCGTATCTGGAAGCGCAAGCCTTATCGCCTTTTGGCGTGCCGCTATCTTTCTGCTCAGCCATAGATCGGGCAGAAAAAAACATCCCCCGGCAAATATAGCGCCAAGGACTGCCTGTGCGGCGCTTTGCCCGGCAACCACTATGAAAAGCACGGCAAGCGTGCTCCCGCCTATGAGTGAGAAACCTTTGTATGACAAAAATCTATCCGCATCAAAATCTTTCGAAAGGCCCGCTACAACCAGTCGGCTTCGGATAGCATCTAAATACCCGGCCGGCGTAAGCTTTCTGCCAACATGGGTAAATACCTTAGCAAGAGGCAATATAACCCTATTTAGAAACGGCTCGGAGAGCTCATCCTGAATGGTAGATACTTCTCCATAAATATCAAGTTTCTTCAACGATTTTTTAATGTGCATGCGGTTGCTAGCAGCCATACTTGTCGACATGCTAAGCAAAAAAGCCGACATAAAAAGCGATATGAGCGACAAGAGCAACATACTATCCGACATGCATATCCTCCTAAACCTCGATGCTGACAACTTTCTTAAGCCAAAAACCGCCAAACGATAAAAGCATCGCAGCCAGCGCCAGCATGGCAATTCCAAGCGGATGTTTTATTAACATGGACAGATATTCTGGATTGATTACCATAAGCAAAAGACCTACTGCAAACGGCAGCAAGAATAATATAAGTGCAGATAACCTTCCCTCTGCAGTAAGAACCATTATCTGCCTCGATACCCTATCACGCTCACGTATTGTATCTGCTAAGATTTCAAGTATTTCGGCCAAGTTGCCGCCAACTTCTCTTTGTATTTTGACCGCCATTACCGTCCAGTCAAAGCTATCACTCCCCACGCGCTTTGCCATATTATCAAGAGCCTGCTCAAGCGGCAAACCTAATCTGGCTTCGGTCAATACTCTTTTAAACTCAACTGACATTGGGGGAGATGTCTCCTTTACTGTCATATCGACTGCCTGGAGAAAGCTATACCCGGCCTTCAGTGCACCGGCTATTAAGGATAGCGTATCCGGAAGTTGCTCGTGGAACTTGTTCTCTCTCTTTCTAATTAACCGCTTAAGCACAAAAACAGGAAGTACACCGGCAATTACTGATAGCAGAATTATACCTATCGGCCCAGCGATTACGTAGCCAACTAAAATAGCGACCACAAACCCAGCTCCGTGAAAGAAAATGAACTCTGAGGCCCGAAGCGGAACACCGGCACGCTCAAGCTGATTCTGCAGATTTGCAGCAAAAGACCTCTTGGCCAGTAACGGAGATAGGATATTTATAAACTGCGCAAGTATCTCTCGTAAAGAGAACGATTCTTTCTCTTCAGGCTTTGTAAAATTTATATATTTTTCCACCTGCCTGCCAAAGAATTTTCTTATTGGCGAGCGCATAAGCAATATGCCGAATGCCAGAAGAAAGAAGGAGGCAAAATAGAGCCCGATCACCCAGAGCATCATGATGCCATCCCCCTGTCAATATACTCAAACTGGAATATTTCCTGTGGAAGCGATATTCCAAGGTCTTGCAACTTCTGGGAAAATTTTGGACGGATACCGGTTGACTTCATCTTGCCCTTAAACCTTCCGTTTTCATCAAGGCCGGCTGAAAAATCGAACAAGAAGAGGTCCTGAAGTGTGATTATATCCCCTTCCATGCCCTGCACTTCTGTTATGTGAGTGATACGCCTTGTGCCGTCACGAAGTCTGGTTTGGTGAACAATAAGGTCGATTGCTGAAGAGACCTGCTCCCTAATCGCCCTGATCGGAAGCTCCATTCCGCTCATCAAAACCATTGTCTCAAGCCTGGATAAAACGTCTCGCGGAGAGTTAGCGTGAACCGTTGAGATAGAACCGTCGTGCCCCGTATTCATGGCCTGGAGCATATCAAGCGCCTCTCCACCCCTTACCTCACCAACCACTATTCTATCCGGCCGCATACGCAGCGCATTTCTTACCAGGTCTCTAATTGCAACTTCACCTTTTCCTTCGATATTTGCTGGACGAGACTCAAGTTGGATTACGTGTTCCTGGTGAAGCTGTAGTTCTACCGCATCCTCAATTGTAACTATCCTCTCATCCTGAGGAATAAAGGATGAGAGTACGTTCAGGGTGGTCGTCTTACCGGATCCAGTACCGCCTGACACTATTATGTTGAGCCGCCCGCGTACGCAGGCCTCAAGAAACATGGCTACCTTGGGGGTCATCGTGCCAAAGCTTATCAAATCCTCAACCTTAAATGGATCTGCCGCAAATTTCCTAATCGTAAGCTTAGGCCCACCTATTGCAATAGGCGGAATTATCGCATTCACGCGTGAGCCGTCTTGAAGCCTTGCGTCGACCATCGGCACGCTCTCGTCAATTCGTCTGCCCACCTGCGCAACGATCTTATCAATAATCCTGCGCAGGTGATCCTCATCTAAAAACTTCTCAGTGGTAAGCTCAAGTTTACCGAATCGCTCAACATATATGACGTCTGCAGCATTTACCATAATCTCGGTTATCTCCGGATTTCTTAAGAATTGATCGAGCGGACCGTAGCCGAGTACATCGTTTGATATCTCATCTACCAACCTACTTTTCTCTGCTGGAGATAGCTGTGTCTGTTCCCTTGCAATTAACTCTTTTAATTTTTGCTCAACTTTTGCTTTTAGCTCATCGCTGCTTGTTGATCTATCATACAGCTCAGGCCCAAGAGATTCGATTAGTTTCTGGTGTATCCTCCTGTTTATGTCATCAAGGATCGAGCGACGCGATATTTCTGGAGTTTCCTCCGCTGCCACCGCCCTCGCCTCGTTAAGTCTCTGTTGAAGTGACATGCCTCTTTTCCCCTTTCTGACTACTATGCAATTCCGATTAACCCGCAACTGCAAAATCGGCCTCGACTGCATCGGGTTGATACTTACTCACATAATGAAGCGCAAGATCGTTAATTTCTCTGGATATAGCAAGTTTCGGTGCGTCGATGACTATCGGGACCCCTTTATTAATAGACAAAGATACGGCTTTATCGGACTGGATTTGTGCTATTGCACCCATACCAAGCGCACGCTCGATCTCTGACACTTTCAGGCCAATATTGGTCTCTACCCGGTTTATAACTATCTTCTGCCTCTCCCGCGCGTACTTTAGCTCGTTTAAAGTCCTCAAACACAGTTTTATGTTCTTAACGCTTGGCAGATCCATGGTAAGTACAATGCATATCTCGTCTGATTCATCTAACACTGCCAGAACGTTATCATTAAAAGAAGCTGGGGTGTCGACAATTATAAAATCGGCATATTCTCTCAGTGCGGATATCACGGATGTCACGCCCTGCCCTGTTATTGAATCAGCCGACTCAGGGTCCTTTGGCGCAAGTAAAACTTTAAGCCCACTCTGGTGCGTTACTAATAATTCATCGATTCTCTTTACACTTAAATCAACTGCATTATCTATAAACTCTAAAATGGTTATATCCGGACTTAGTCCCATCATAATACCGACATCGCCAAATTGAAGGTCAAGGTCAACCAGAACAACACGGCCCTCTATCATCTGGGCTATTGACGTGGCGATATTGGTGGCAAGAAACGTCTTGCCAACACCGCCTTTTGTGCTAAATACCGTTACTACCGCACACTTATGTTCGTCATCCGCAACCTCTTCCTTCTTTGCAAGTTGTTGAGCATAACTCGCAGCCATCTGAACAGACAATATGAGCTTTTCTGGATTGGCCGGAACTTGAATAACCTCAACTACATTGGCTTTCTTGGCCGTCATTTTTAACGTATTGGTTGCCGCAAATGCTAAAACAATGCATCCTATTGGGAACTCTGCTGTGAGTTTTCTCACGAAAGATACTGAGGCGTCGGCACCTACGCCTGGGCCAAATACCATGACCGGTGGTTTCTGTTCTCTTGCAATAACCAGTGCGCGGTTCAGATCAAGAGCCACTGCCGATATAGCCATATCGCTTCTATCTTCGAGCAGCCGCTCCATTTCTTCTGCAAATTTCGGATCGGGATCAACCAGCGCTAACTTAATCATATTGCCACCCCTATCTAAATTATTAAAAACTGTCTCCCTATCTAAAAACCGTCTCTATATCTTGTCCACTTGACTGCGTGGTTTTGTTGTCGCCAGAGTGACGCAGGCCCAGCCATATATGCCCCTTCTCAGCTGCAAGCACTAATTTCTCTGCATTTATTGGTTCAACGCATAATGTCACTGTTTTCTTGCCAATGCCCGATGATTGCCCCTTGATTAAGCCACCGTCTTTTTCTCCCGCGCCCGCATCTGATGTTGCCAGAACCTCCACATTTTGAAGCATGACCTTGGTCATGTCTTTAGCGTTTGGCCCAGGACTAAAAGTTGCTATTACATCGACGCGATCACCGGGCTGGAGCTTTCCGCCAACGCCGGTGACTTCATCAATTGCAATCGAAACACCAAGCATACCTTCCGGCACTTTAAACGCAATACCTGACTCATCGGTTTTTTTAAGCTTGTTCTCGGTAAGCTGTTCACCCGGAACGAGGCTTGCAGATAAAACCCTGTTGCTAAAGCCGATATTGGACTTAAGTGCACCATCAGCAACGTATTGCTTAGGGATTTTGCTTACTGAAATTGAGCCACTCGCATACGCTTCGGCAACCGATGTACCGGCTTCAACAGATTTTTTAGCCACAACCACATCCACTAGCTTTTGTCCTTCCGTAATAGATGATTTTAAATTGGCGATATAAAGTGCGGCACCAAGTGTGGCAGCTGCCGCAAGAATTAGGGATAACAGCACGATCATAAAACGCGACTTCATTTTCTTTCCTCCTTGGTACGGGTCGTGTTACTCAACCAGCCAGACAGTGTCTATCCCAAAATATCCACTTGGTATGGGACCGGGGGCACCCTCAGCTACGGTGCCATCAGTAAAATAGCCGCTTATAGTCTTGGGCTGTCCATTGAAGTTGAACCCAGTAATAACAAACTCAGCAAAACCGACAACATGATATTTACCAGGGCTCCCCCCACCTTCGGTATAGCTGTAGACAGGAACCAGAAGCTTTGGGTTTGAATTTTTTCTCCATGAAAGCGCATCTTTTAAGCTATCTTTGACGCCCACACCATTGGCTACATCGCCTGCATAGACATAATCTTGAAAACCGTTCTTTATCCACTCGGCGTAGTCAGGGACACCGGTTCCGCTACCCTTAAAATCACAGAGCCAGAAATAACCTTTCTGGGCGCTGTTTCCACCTGTGCTGGCGCTGATGGTTTTATTATTGCTACTCGTCGTTAAATAGGCTGTATTTGTGACCGCACCAACATAGACCGAGGTAGCTTTAACCGAGAAACGCATTATTCTATAATCCCCTGGTGAGACATTAGAAAAGCCCCATGTTACCATTTTCGTTGAGGGGTCATACAAGCCACCGTTAGTCGCAGATCCATTTACGTAAACCGTTCCATCGGGAATATAATCATATATAGTTGCGCTCTCTGGCTTATTGCTGGTATTGTTATAGGTAATTGTGTAGGTGATGATATCTCCATTGATGCTTTGCTCCTTGCTAAAAACATCAATAGGACGGTCTTCACCGATCTCAAAGGTACCTGCGTTCTCAGCACCTGTATATTCAGATATCTTCTGCAGAGGGACGATAAAGGGAACGAGCTTGGCAACACCGTGCGCTGCACCAAAGGCGGCTGTTGACCTGGTAGCTACCCGGGAAGTCTTTCTACCTATCAAGCCACCGAAAAATATGCCCCGCTCAGTCCCTGCAACTACTTGCACCTTATTGCCTTCCAAAAAATTGACCGCAATTTGAGATGCAGCCACATTTGTGTTTTCCGATACATAATCAATTGCTTTTTGCCTTGCCTCATCCGCACTCCTACCTTCGGCAATATCCATAGCCGCCGCAAGAGCCGCCGCATCTGTACTCGTTTGAAGCTGCCTGCGCTCCTGATACAGAATCCCGATATCGGTAACTACCGCAACGCTCAAAAGCAGGGCTACCAGTGCTACTGCAACCACTATAACCACTACTCCACGCTCTTCTTTGAATTTGCCTTTGAACTCTTCTTTAAAAAAGCGTTTCTCTTCCACGCTAACCATCCTTAAAACCTTAATCCTTAACCCTAGTATTCAACTCTCATCCTAGCCTTACTTGTAAGGTGAACAGTGGTCTTGGCAAACATAGGTATATTTAATGGTCGATCATACGTAACCGTAACTTCGACAGGATATCCGTGCTCCGGTGTCCCATCCGCAGAAAGATAGGATATCGATACCGTGCTCGGATTTACTGGATAAGCCCTCTGCCTGACCTCGGATTCGCTAAACTCTCCGACTGCCGCAAGTCTTGCGCCTTCACGTGCCGCATGCGTTATAGCAAGGTAGTCCCGGTAGGCAAGTCCGAATTGAAATATCCCGAATAAAATTAGAGTTAACACAGGCAGTATAATCGCAAGCTCTACCGAACTTGCCCCTTGTTGATTTGCAATCTTAAATTTTTGATCTTTAACCTGATTCGGTTTCGACATATGAATCAACCTTCGTTCATTCTTTAGTTTTTAAGACCCCACACCTCTGGTGCGGGGTCTTTCTTTAGTATTTCTTTAGTAATAGCTGTCCTTATCCTAGATTACTTACTATTGTGTTGAATGCTTGTAGAATCTTCTGCCCTAAGATAACTACTGTACCGATAATTACTGCTGCGATTAGAGCGACCATTATACCATACTCTACAGCGGTCGCACCGTCTTCTTCTTCGAGACGGGAAGCTAACTTCTCATAAAACCAAACTAACATCTCAAACCCTCCTAAAAGTTATTTAGCTAAGGCCGCTTATTACGGCTTGGAAAGCACCTTCGACTTTGGTTCCCAGGACAATTACCATACCGATAATAACTGCCGCTATCAGGGCAACCATAATCCCATACTCAACTGCAGTAGCTCCTTCTTCGCCGGCAATAATCCTGTTCAGTCCTGTCCTGCTTACTCCTGCTTGCAATAATTTATGCATCCTGACCTCCTTCAGTTAACTTACATCTATATAATGAGCTTCACGGTAACCAGTACTTATTGTGTTACTCTGCACTCTTTGTATAGTTATCGGTTGGTAATGCTGTAAACTTTAGGCCTAGAAGGTAATTAATGGAAGATTATTGTTATTTGTATTGATATTTACTATTTGTGCTGTTCTGGGGCAAAATCCAATCCAGTAAATTAGAAGGGATTCATCAATACTATACGAGGCTTGAACCAGCGTACACCCAATTAAACTTGCCCTTAGGTATAAGGTTTAGGTCCTCCATTTTCTTAACCATAAGTGGCTCGCTAACCGCAAAGAGATTAGCAAGGAACTTATGATCGTTGAACCACTTTGGCGCCTCACGCTTTATCATAGGAGTAGGAATGCATAGCTCTGCTGCAAACATATCTGCCTCTTTATGGTAATGCTCTTTATCTGGCCTTCTTTGGTACGCTATGTCTTGGCTGTGGAGCAGGTAGTGGCCAAGCTCATGCGAAATGGTAAACCGTTTTCTAGTTTCGGGCATCATCTTATTTAAAACAATGTAGTAATCATCGCTATATTTTGTAAGCGCACCATAGAACCAAGTATCGGTAGACATTTCTACTATTTCTATGCCAAGCCTACTTGCAATCTCCCTTACATCTACAGGTGGCTCAGCAATATTTAAGTCTTCAATCAAATCCAAAGCTTGATCTTTTATGTAACCGTACGTATAGATAGGCATTGGGCTCTCCTTAATCTTTGCCCTCAGCCCTCCGTTTGGCTTTGATTATCTCTAGCACGTCGAGCATTAGCCGACGTTCTTCTTCAGAGAAATTCGGATCTGCCATAAGAAGGGCTTCGAGACTTATTTCTTGTCTGGTATCCTGGGTGACGGCCTCTCCCATGAGCCAAGCAACCGATACGTCGTATAGATCTGCAAGCCTCTTGAGACGCGGCATAGGAATTCTGCGGCGTGCATTCTCATACATCGCAAGGATAGATTCCTTAAATTCCCCGCCCGTCATGTTTTCAATGTCTTTGCGGCTCAAACCCCTGCTCTCACGGATGTGACGGAGGCGCCAACCGACATCATGCTCGTACATTTTACCACCTTCACAACTAGTACGACTTAACAGATTCTGCCATCTACCCTTAGCCTATTTATCGGCAGATTTAGAACGGTTATTTAGCACTTTTTGTTAATTGCTTGATTTAATTGCACTTATTGTGCAGTATAGCTGCAGCAATACTATATCATTGCTCGATTAGCCAAGCAATTACAACCATCAATGCTTCGGGCTTCAATCGTCGCTATCATCAGCTCAAAGCAAACTCAGCTCAAAGTAAATACTTAAGCTACTTTTCGATGAGATTCTTTATAGGGCTTCCTAGCTTGCCCTTTAACCGCTTTCCGGCCCATATTTGCAGCATATCGGCGGGCAATCCATTTCCTTATTTCGTCAGCAATCAATATCAACGGCGTAAATGCAAACAAGAATAGCCAATCAGTTAACCTTAGTGGAGCGGTGTTAAATATGGGCTGAAGGAAAGGCGTATAGACAAGGAGGAATATGATTACCAGCTCGCTTACTATGCCCCATAAATAGAACCTGTTGCTGAAAAATCCTTTCTGAAGTATCGAGGTTCGCTCTGTTCTAACAGCAAAACCATTTCCAATCTGCATAGCCACAATCGAAGCAAGCACCATGGTAGTCGCAACCATATAATTTGCGCCTTGATCAGGGAGGGGCTCACCTGGTCTCCACCCCCGGGTATAATATGCATAATAATAAGCAAGCATACTAACGGTTGCCTCAATCGCGCCAAGAAATAAATAGGCACGTGCAATGAGTGAAAAGTCCAGAATCCTCTTGCCTTGAGGCCGCGGTGGCCTGTCCATGACATCTGGCTCAGGTGCTTCCGACCCCAAAGCCAGCGCCGGCACTATATCGGTCCCTAGATCTACCGCAAGAATTTGCAGGATTCGAAGTGGTAGTGGAATCCCAAACATAACAAACAAAATAAATGGCACCATCTCCGGGACGTTGCTTGCAAAAATATACGTGATAAACCTGCGGATATTGTCATAAACAGCCCTGCCTTCTTCGACCGCATAGACTATACTCGCAAAGTTATCGTCGGTTAGCACCATTTCCGCAGCTTCTTTTGCCACGTCAGTCCCGGCAATGCCCATGGCAACTCCTATATCTGCCCGTTTTAAGGCCGGCGCATCATTTACACCATCGCCAGTAACCGCTACGATTTGTCCACGGTCTTTCAGTACAGAAACTATTCTTGTTTTATGCTCAGGAGAAATGCGAGCAAAAATCACCTCTTCTTTAAATATAATATCGCTGAGTTCTTTGTCGCTGATCTTATCTATTTCTGATCCAGTAATTATTCTTACGTCGCCTTTAACGATACCGATTTTTCGGGCAATAGACTCGGCAGTAAGCCCATAATCACCCGTTATCATAATAATTTTAATGCCGGCTCGCTGAGCGAGATTTACAGCCTGCTCCACTTCTGGTCGCGGTGGATCCTGCATTGCCATCAATCCAAGAAATACTAGATCTCGCTCGGCGCTCTCGACTTTATAAGCAACGCTGGGAGGCAATTCCCTGTAGGCAACTGCTAGAACCCTAAGACCACGCCGTGCGAAGCTATCGTTTGCTGTAATTATCTCCTGCCTCAAATCATCCGTTAGATCAACAATTCCTTCACTAAGCCTAATTCTTGTTGAGAAGCCAAGGATTTCCTTAGGAGCTCCTTTCACGCATGCCAGGGGTTTAGGTAGAAACCGGTGTATACTCGACATCATTTTTCTTGCCGATTCAAAAGGCAAAAGATAAACCCTCGGGTGTTCTTTTAATTCTTTTTCTATGTCGAATCCTGCTTTCTTTGCAGCTACTAGAAGCGCTGCTTCTGTCGGGTCGCCAATAATGCTCCAGCTGGTACGTCCATCGCCTGGTGGAATCAACCTCGATGTATTGCAGAACGCCGCCGACATGAACAGCATATCCAGAGAACGCAATTCTTCACGGCTAAGCACCCTGTGGTCGATGGTAAAGTCACCCTTTGGCTCGTATCCGACGCCCCCCACATTTATAATCTTCCTATCGGCCCATATTTCTCTTACCGTCATCTCATTTTGAGTGAGGGTTCCCGTTTTGTCGGTACAAATTACATTGGTTGAGCCAAGGGTTTCAACTGCTGAGAGCTTCTTTATCAACGCATGCTTGCGTGCCATCCTTTGAACGCCAAGAGCTAAAGATAGAGTAACCGTAGGCAGTAGACCTTCAGGCACGTTTGCTACGATTATGCCGATAGAAAACAGGAAGGCCACGGGCAGGCTAAGTCCAGCTATCTGGCTGCCAAGAATGAAGAAAATTATGCCGAGGGTGATCGCCAATATTGCAACAATTCTTGTAATCCAAATCATTTCCTTTTGCAAAGGACTAAACTCTGTAGCTGTTCTCTGGGTAAGACCTGCGATTTTGCCAAACTCGGTACGTGCACCTGTAGCATAAACTACCGCTCTACCAGAACCTCTTGCAACACTTGTACCGGCGAATACAATATTTGGCGATTCTATGAGCTTAACGCCTTCCTTAAGTACTGGGTCGCTTGTCCTTCGAACCGGCGCCGATTCGCCTGTCAGGGTAGCATTGATAGTTCGCATCTCAAATTCCTCAACCAGACGGGCGTCTGCTGAAATATTGTCACCCTCTTCCAGCACAATAACGTCTCCCGGCACTAACTCTTCCACGGGAATCCGTTTTATCGCGCCGTCTCTTAAAACTTTCGAGTAACTCGGAAGCAGTTTCTTAAGAGCTTCGGTTGCTTTTTCGGCCTTATATTCCTGCCAGAAGCTAAATATTGCATTGATAACAATAACGGCGATGATGGAATATCCAAGCTCTGGAAGACCTCCTATAAATGCAAGTGCGGCGCCGACCCAAAGCAACACGGCAAAAAGGTGGTAGAAGTTTGATATAAATTTTAGTATTAGGGATGTTCCTTTAACCTCTTCGATTTTGTTTGGACCGTACTCGTCTAGGCGCCTCTTAGCTTCATCTTCACTTAAGCCTCGGGGAGACGAATTTAGCTTGCTGTATACTTCATCTCTGTTAAGTCTAAAAATTTCCATAGGACGACTAACAGATCATCCCACAAGGATATCTCGAAGATTTTTCTCTAACTCAGGACGGGTTACAAAAAGCAGGCTGTCTCCTACCATAACTTCTGTATTTCCATGCGGTATTATAACCGATGAGTCCCTAAGCACGGAAACTGCAACGGCATTCTCAGGAATATTCAGGTCCTTAATCATGCGGTTCTTAGCCGGAGAGTCCTCAGGAATACTTATTTCAACCAAAGAAAGCTCGCCTACTTTGAGCTTTAGGAGCGTCAAGACTTCCCCAAGGGATATCTCTTCGGTAATCAGCTGAAGTATTATTTGGGGACTGCTTACTGCAACATCAACCCCCCATCGCCTTGAAAAAAGCCACTGGTTTCTGGGGTCATTGATCCTTCCGATAACTCTCGGCACATGGTATGTCTGCCTTGCCAATTGAGATATGACAAGGTTATCTTCGTCATATCCAGTAACCGCGGCCACCACATCGGCCCTTAATATGCCCGCCTCCTCCAGGATTCTTGGGTCAGTCGCATCGCCTTTAAATACGTTTATGTTGGGTTTTCCTTCAAGCTGAGCCAGGTGCTTCTCATCAACATCTATGCAGCCGATCTGATGCATTTCACTAAGATTTAGCGCCAGATATCTACCTACTTTGCCGGCACCGGCAATTAATATATACACATCTGAACCTCCCTTAAGCTACAGCGCTTATAAACTCTTCAAGACGGCCAATTGCAGACCTTGATACCATAACCCGTGCAACATCTCCTTCTTCAAAAACAGTGCCGAGTGTTGGAATAAAAGACCGGCCTCGCCTGGTAATTACCACAACTTCAAGCTCGCCCGGTATGGTTATGTCCGCAACAGTTCTACCGAAAAGACCAACGGGTATTGCAACTCTTACCAGCTCAACTTCTCCATTGCCAAAACTAAGTTGCACATCCAAAGCCCTGTGAAATATTAGATCTTCAATCTTATTTACAGCCCACGTAGTCGTTGAAACAGTGGGGACTCCGAGTCTCTCGTAGATATTTGCCCGAATAGGATCATAAATCCTGGTAACGACGCGAGGCACGTAATAAACTTCTCTGGCAATTCTTGCCGAAATAATATTTAGATTGTCATCCCCGGTAACTGCCACGAACGCGTCCACGTCTTCAATTCGTGCTTGTTTTAAGGTGTCCTGGTCCATCGCATGGCCAACTATTCTATTGCCAGTAAACGTTTTCGCTAGACGCAGAAAAGCCTCTGGGTCTTGGTCGATAACGGCTATGTCATGCCTGTCAAGCCAAAGTGAATTCGCAAGTTCTGATCCTAAACGACCGCAGCCAACTATTATGATACGCAAGTCAATCACTCCTACTCGAATGCCAAGTTAAGAATTTAATTACGGGCTATCGATTGCTTTAAGCTATAAGTATTGCCAACTAGACATTAAATTCTTACAATTCAGTATTCGGCATTCGCAATTCCTATATACCTATAACCTGGATTATTTATGCAGCTGCTTCACGCTTTCTGTACGCTTCTTCTTCTGCAGGCGTTACCGGCTCCCTGCCAAAATAACCCCGCTCAGTTGGCGGCACAAACCTGCGCAGATACCACTTGCGTAACTCGTCCGCAAGAAATATAACAACACCAAAGGATAGAGCTATTATCCACTCAACTATCCCAAGCGGTGCCGTGCCAAATATCCGTTGTAGAAAAGGTACATATATTATTAAGGACACGATGATGAGCTCAAATATAACACCATATATAACCCATCGGTTTGATAACAAGCCAACTTCAAACACCGAAGCCCTGTTTGTGCGTGAAGCAAATACCGTTCCAACCTGCGTGCCTACTATACCAAGAAACGTCATCGTTGTTGCGGCAAGATACAAACTGTGCATAGGGCTTGCCGGATTAGAAATATCCGGGGTACCAAAACTCCAGCCGCCTGAATACAGAACATAGAAAAATCCCCCGACAACAAGAATTGATTCGATAAGGCCCATAAAAATATAAGCCCTAAATAACAGGGATCTATCTATTATGCCTTCGCCCTTCTTTCTTGGAGGCCGTTGCATTACACCCGGCTCGGCAGCCTCGATTCCCAATGCTAGAGCTGGCAATGTCTCCGTCCCAAGATCGATGGCCAGGATTTGAAGAACCGTTATGCCAAGCGGGATACTTCCGCCCGATATAACGAAAAGTATGAACGGCACAGCCTCAGGCGTAAGATGGGCAAATATATAGGTAACAAACTTCTTTATGTTGTCAAAAACGCTTCTTCCTTCTTCAATTGCGGCAACTATGCTTGCAAAGTTATCGTCAGTTAACACCATCTCGGATGCTTCTTTTGCGACGTCGGTTCCGGTTATACCCATAGCAATGCCGATATCAGCCTTCTTTAATGCAGGCGCATCGTTTACACCATCGCCTGTAACGGCAACGATCTCGCCTCTATCTTTAAAGGCAGATACAATCTTTAGCTTGTGTTCAGGAGCTACCCGAGCAAAGATTACCTCCCCTTTATAAAGCGCTTCTTCAAGGTCATTTTCGGACATTGAGTCAAGTTCATCTCCGGTTATGATTCTTGGGCTTTCGCTCTTTATTATGCCGATTTTTCTAGCAATCGACTCTGCGGTAAGCCCATAATCACCCGTAATCATGACAATGCGGATGCCGGCACCCTGTGCAACGGAAACTGCATGCTCAACTTCCGGTCTGGGAGGATCCTGCATCGCCATTAGGCCCAAAAATACAAGGTCCTTTTCGATATTAGTGGCACTAAACTCGACTTCAGGGCTGATATCTTTATAAGCTATAGCTAGAACCCTCAACCCACGCCGGGCAAATTCATCATTCGCCCTAATAATTTCATTTCGCATCTCGTCCGTAAGCAGCACAACATTATTGTCTAGCCATATACGGTTGCTCAAATCAAGCGTCTCTTTAGGCGCGCCTTTAACACAGGCCTCATCCATATCCGGCCTTATCTCATGGATGCTCGACATTCTTTTACGAGCCGACTCGAAGGGAATAAGATAAACTCTTGGAAATCTTTTGAATTCTTCTTCAATGTTAAACCCCGCTTTGCGGCAAGCAACTAAAAGTGCGGCCTCTGTTGGGTCGCCTACAACACTCCAGCTTCGTCTACCATCGCCAGGTGGAACCAGCCTTGATGTGTTGCAAAAAGAAGCAGATCGCCATAGAAGATTATATTTTTTAAGCTCCTCAGAAGTTAGCTTATGCCCGTCTTGATAAAATTCACCCGTTGGCTCATAGCCAACACCTGTAACTTCGAGAACTTTATTGTCAACCCATATCTCGCGCACAGTCATCTCGTTTTGAGTAAGGGTGCCTGTTTTATCTGTGCAAATTACAGTGGTGGATCCAAGTGTCTCGACACTTGACAGCTTTTTTATGAGAGCATGCTTGCGCGCCATTCGCTGCACGCCTATTGCCAGGGATAGTGAAAGTGTGGGGAGTAATCCCTCGGGAACGTTTGCAACAATAATGCCTATTGCAAAGAGAAGGCTATCCGTAATCCCAAGTTCGGTCACAAATATCGATACAAGGAAGAGAACAACTCCAAACCCTATAGCAAGCAAAGCAACTATCTGGGTGGCTTTTGCCACCTCTCTTTCTAGCGGACTCGGCCCAGGAGCAATTGCCGCTGTAAGGCTTGCTATTTTCCCAAATTCTGTCTGCTGGCCGGTTGCATATACAACTGCCCTCCCTGTTCCGCTGGCGACGCTAGTACCAGCAAACACCAGGTTAGGCGCTTCAGTAATATGCATATCCGTTAGTACGGGATCGGTAATTCTCCTAACTGGAGCGGACTCGCCGGTGAAGGAGGCGTTTATCGTACGCATCTCAAAAGCATCAACCAGCCTCCCATCTGCAGGTATGTTATCTCCCTCTTCAAGTACAAGGATATCGCCCGGCACAACTTCTTCGACAAGTATGCGCTTTACCTCCCCGTTGCGCAAAACCCTGCCATAGCTTGGAAGAAGCTGTTTTAACGCCTCTGTCGCCTTCTCTGCTTTGTATTCCTGAAAAAAAGCGAATATTGCATTGAGTATAATGACGACGATTATCGCATAACCAAGCTGCGGCAGACCGCCTATAAACGCCAGTATTGCCCCGCCCCATAGCAGAATCGCAAGGAGGTTATAAAGGTTTGCCAAGAAACTAAAGATAAGTGGCCGCTTCTTTACTTCTGGAAGTTTATTAGGGCCGTATTCTTGTAGTCTCGCTAAAGCTTCTTCGTCGGAAAGCCCCCTCGGGGACGTCCTTAGTTCACGATAGGCATCTTCTGCGGTCCATCGATATGGCTGCATGGAACCATCCTCATGCACTTGATTTACAATAAGTATTTGCCCAAATTTTCTTTAGCTAATTACTTGCAGGCTAAATTAAATTGAAATGAAATATTTGCTTTTATTCTTTACTCTAAGCTGGCTTGAGTTACCCGATGCCAACTGATTATAAAAATACCCATTTCGACAAAATAAGACGCCGCATGTTATAAATGTCCAGTGGTATTTATAAAAACAGAGAGTTAAATACCAACAATGACAGACCAATAAAAAAACATAAGCTAATAAGCAAAAGTTTACTGTTGCCGTCCTTGCAGGTAGTCAACAATGCCCTGGCAGATTCCTGCAGCCAGCCTGTCCTGGTAGGAAGGATCATTTAATGCGGCATCTTCTTCGGGATTTGTCATAAATCCAGTTTCAACTAGAACTGTGGGGACTTTTGACCAGTTGAAGCCGGTTAAGTCGCTCCGCGCAACAATGCCATTATCCTCATGTTTAGTAAACGCCACTACATTTTTTTGAATTATGCGGGCGGCGTTGAAGCTCTCTTGATGGATGAGAGCAGTCCAATTATTTGGAGCAGGATACAAGGTAGAGATGCCATTTTTTGTCGGGTCCGCGTCTCCATCTGCATGTATCCTGACAAAAAGAGCAGCGCACGCACTGTTGGCGATATTTGCACGCTCAATATTACTCAGGTTTACGTCGTTTTTATCTCGCGTCATAACCACTTTAAGGCCTTTCGCTTCAAGTTTGGTTTTTAGCTTCATCGCTATTTCAAGAGTCACTTTGTACTCAGGCGTCTTTGAAATAGCTCCGCGTGTGCCGCCAGAGCATTTCTCTTTGGTTTCTTTAGCGCCGGGGCCAATTGGTTCACGCTCAAGGTTCGCATGGCTTTGGTGACCTGCATCAATTACTATGACGTAGCGCTGGACATTCGGCGTGGGCATCTGTGGCTCAAGAGGCGGGGTAGGCAGAGGCTTCAGGTCTTCGTCAACAGCAATTGATTTCCTGGCGGATTTTTCGTCTGATTTTCTAGCATTTTTGCGGTCATTGCCGCTACTTACTCTGACAATAATTCTATCGCCTTTTCTTATTGGCTTATTGGGTAAAGGTTTTTGCGAAATCACTTCATTTATGGGATGGGTTTTATCAAAAAGCCAAGCATCGATCTCGATCTTTAAGCCATGAGCCTGCGCTATTTCTCTGGCTTTCGAAATATTACTGCCAACAAGAGTAGGAGTCTTGATGGTGTCTTTATCTTCGCCAACGGTAAAAACCAGATACAGCCCTAATCCAATAAAAGCAGTAATAGCGATAGCAGCAGCAATTATAATGCTAAGTTTAGCTCTGGCTTCACCGATTTGATTTAAATCATGCATTGGTTTCTTCTTTTTCTATCGAATAATTTTATTATCGATAAATTAAAGCATATTTCTAGAGCAAGGTCTAAATTACTTGGGATTGGCCCGAAAAGTCACCGCTATTAAATATGCTAGGTATGCAGCGCGTTGACAGAGTATCACGAAATGATATAATTACTTTTGCGCGTATGGTATACAATTAATACAGGATTTTCGCTATATTTGTCCGAGTGGCGGAATTGGTAGACGCGCTAGGTTGAGGGCCTAGTGGCCGTTGAGGCCGTGCTGGTTCAAGTCCAGTCTCGGACACGCAGAATAAATAAAGCCTGGCCATGAGCCAGGCTTTATTTATTCTGCCCTTCTAAGAACCATCACGGCAATATCGTCCTCGGATCTGCCACTTGTAAATCCCTTGGCCATACTAACCAGTTCATAGGCGATATCCTGTGGTGACTTGCCAGGGGTAATCTGGCTAAGCCCCTTAATTAAAATTTGTTCATCTATGGTTTGCCCTTTAAACATCGTCTCAACCAGGCCGTCTGTGTAAAGGATTACTCCGTCCCCAACTGCAAGATCGATCTCGTTCTGGTCGTAGATGACTTCGCTGAATATGCCAAGCGGAAGATTACTATCGACTTCGCAAAGCTCACACTGCTCGTTTCGCCAGATAATGATATCTGGGTGACCTGCACGGGAGAATACAAGTTTGCCAGTTACCAGATCAAGCACACCATATATTACGGTTACAAACTTATTCGTACCAAGCTGCCAGGAAATAACCTTATTTGCTTCAGAGAGCACTGATGCAGGTGAAATCCCCATATATGCAAATGCCCTGATAGTGCTTTTAACCATTGATGTAATCGTTGCAGCCTCAAGGCCCTTTCCCGATACATCACCAACAAGAATGCCAACCTTACCGCCTCCAAGGTCAAAAAGATCGTAAAAGTCCCCTCCGACTTTAGCAATTTCTGCAGCTGACTCATAAACAATACCCAACTCTATCCCAGGTAAGTTCCTTGGTATCGCAAGAATGGCTTGCTGAAGTGCCTCCGCTACAGTATGCTCTTTTTCATACGCCTGAGCTCTTTCAATTGCCACAGAAACGTGAGCACACAACGCAGTCAATAGCTCTTCGTCGGTCTTTGTAAAGGATAGGCCATCCAGCTTATTGGTGACTATAACATGCCCCATGAAATTACCATTTGAATCCAAAAGCGGAGCACCCAGAAGACCCCGTATAGTGGCATGGCCTTTAGGCAGACCTTTGCTTAAATAGTTAGGAGATATATCATTTAACCGAATGGGTTTTTTAGTCCTGTACATCTCACCGTACAGGCCATCATAATTCCTTAGCTTAATGTTAAAATCCTTGACCTCAGTGTAACTGGTCGCACCTTCCGACCAGGATATTGTAAGGAAATTCTCCTCTGTTTCGTTGTAGAGCAATACAGATGCGTATGCACTATTGAGTAAAAGCCTTGCCGCATCGGCCAGTTTATCTGCCATTTTATTGGGGTCTGCTTCCCTGGTCACCTTTTGTGCAAGGTCGTTTAAGGTCTGGAGACTCTGGATGCTATTTTTTAATTCAATCTCAATCGCTCGTTTCTCTTCAAATACGTGCGCAGTATCCATCGCCGCTGCGATGTGATTAACAAAAGCTGAGACCAAAAAATCTATCTCTGCCTCCGGTATCCCTAATTTTCCAAGCATCTCCGATGAGAATCCAAAAACTCCAATTTTTCTGTCTTCAACAGTAAGCGGATATGCGACTAAGACGGGAATGTCTTTCTCAGATATTTTATCGCTCGGCACCAGCTTGAGCCTGGGATCCGCCTCAAAAATGATCTCGGGCTGCTGTGTTAAAAAAACTTTACCTGGAATGCCGATGCCCGGCTTTACCGTAAAACCCTTAAACATCTCCTCGCCTGGACCCCAATAGCGATCTATTCTAAGAAGGTCATCGCCCGAATCATATACTAACAGCCAAACAGCATTTGCGCGGAACACCTGTTTTGCTTCTTCGATAATGATATTTTCCAAATCTTGCAGGGGCAGTTTACCGCTTATTGAACGAGCTGATTCAATAAGCAGAGATAGCATATCGGTAAAGGCTTGAGCCGCATTATTTGTTTCGCTTGTGACATTTTTCCTTATTATCATAACGCACCGCTCTTATGCTCTTTTGAACCACTGGCCATACACCTGCCGCTGTTTTTGCTAGTAATTCTAACAACTAGCAACTCTAATGGAATACACTTGAGGATACCTTATTTTACTGTGGGTTAATTTACTTATATCCTGTAAAATCTATAGCGGTAATTTAAATTTATTATTTTATTGTGCCTGCGGTTACCGGCTATCCTGCTAGTGGCTATATAACCCAATTTAAAATTATAGCTAATATTGTTGGCAAGAGCAAGTATATTATACGCCTGCAAACGTACGCTTAATTAGGACTTGTCATATATTATATCGTACCGATCAATAGATCAGCATCCTGAGAGAATCACGGCTTTTAAACAAAAACCATCCGGCACGCTAACATGTACCCCTTGCAACGCAATAAGAGATCGCGTTTGTTTAAGTTCTTATAACTCTTTATCAATTCCGGGTATAAAAGTTTATACCTTTTTCGGGTAAACCTAAATCAAGGAGCGCACTCTGTGGCATTAATTGAGTTAAAAAGCGTAAGCAAAGTCTATGTCACCGGCCCTACTTCATTTACAGCTTTAAGCGATATCGATTTAAGTGTCGAAAGCGGTGATTTTGTAGCTGTTATGGGACCCTCCGGCAGCGGTAAGTCAACCCTGCTAAATATCCTTGGGTTACTGGATAAGCCAACCAGCGGCACTTATTTATTTGAAGGCGAAAATGTCGCTTTTAAGAGCGACCGCGAGTTGGCGCACATCAGAGGGCAAAAAATTGGTTTTGTTTTTCAGTTCTACAACTTGATACCCAGGCTTACCGTCCTTCGTAACGTTGAAGTACCAATGATATATGCGGGAATACCTGTGGCAGAGCGTAGACAACGTGCTATCGAGCACCTTCGATACGTTGGCCTCGAAAACAGAATAAATTATTATCCCAATAGCTTATCAGGCGGCGAGACACAGCGGGCGGCAATCGCAAGGGCACTGGTCAATAATCCAAAAGTTATATTAGCAGATGAGCCGACTGGGAATTTAGATACAAAAACCGGCCACGAGATATTAGACCTTCTGACTGAGCTCAATAGAAAAGGCTCAACCGTTATACTTATAACCCATGAACGGGACATCGCAAATTATGCAAAAAGAATTATCAGAATTCAGGATGGCAGAATAAGGATTTCTAAATGGTCGAGAATATTAAAATCGCTCTTTTCTCGGTAGCAACTAATAAAGTCAGAACATTTCTTACTGTGCTTGGAGTTTTAATAGGAGTAGTTGCCGTTGTACTCCTGCTTGCTCTCGGACAGGGAGTTAGACAAGATATAACGAGCGAGATAGAGAACCTGGGCTCAAACCTTGTCATCATCGTACCAGGTAAGGTAGAGAGGGGGCAGCCTATAAATCCGGCGGCGACCATAAGTTCGACCCTTACTAAGGAAGATGTAGACGCAGTGAGAAATATTGCTTCTGTTAAGTTTGTAACCCCGTTGTCTATCGCGTCTGGTGGAGCAAGTTTTAACAATAACACTGAGCCTCAAGCAATTAACTTTGGTGCAAATAATACCGCAAAAGAGATATTTGACCTCAAGGTAGAGCAGGGGCGTTTTATAACTGCAGATGATATGAGAGGAAAGGCTCGGGTCATAGTCCTTGGGGCAGCGGTGAAGGACACGCTCTTTGGCAATCAGGATCCGATAGGTAAAATGGTAAGAGTTAGAGATGTGGACTTTGAAGTTATCGGCGTGCTGGAGAGCGCGCCATCTACAACGCAGTTTGGCCTGAATCTAGATGCCGCTGACTATATCCCGTTTGACACAGCCGATAGTCTATTTCAAAACACGCCTATTCTAAGAATAGCCGCCGAAATAAGAAGCGCAGATGAGATAGATAGCGCAGTTAAAGAAATAAGAGATGCGATTAGTAAATTACACGGTACGTCCGAAGATTTCTCTGTTTTGACCCAAAAAGATTTGCTTGGCCTGGTTGATAATGTTCTAAGTATTATAACTACAATGATTGTGGGTTTAGCCAGCATCTCCCTTATTGTCGGCGGCATAGGCATTATGAATGTTATGCTTGTCACAGTAACTGAAAGAACAAGGGAGATAGGCATAAGAAAAGCACTTGGAGCAACTAGAGCTAGCATCTTGACCCAATTTCTAACTGAAGCGCTTGTCATAAGTTTTATAGGAGCAGGTGCCGGCCTTGGGATTGCCATCTTAGCCATTTATATAATAAGGCAAGTAAGCACGGCACTGCATCCTGTTCTCACAATTACTAGTATTATCATGGCCTTTGTTATGGCTTTTGCTGTAGGAATAATCTTTGGAGTGGCTCCTGCAGTAAGAGCAGCAAATAAGAATCCAATCGAGGCGTTAAGATATGAATAGTGGCAGTGCTGCAGTGTTGCAGTGTTGCAGTTTTGCGGTTTTGCGGTTTTGCGGTTTTACAGTATTGCAGCGCTATTATTTAATTCTAATTTCAGCTCTGTCTTCCATTACGTCTATCTCAGTGCCAAAGGCTTGAGATATTGTCTTGAGCCTTTTAAGGATTGAGTTTGCACTGCTTCCCTTTGCGACTTGAGGTTTTCCTGACGGGGTGATCTTAACGGGGATAGCCTCGACCTTGGATACGGTATCGCCGGTCAACTCTACTTTTAAGATATAGGTCTCACTGGTCTTTGCGCCACGATTGGGGAAAATAAAGTTGCCTAAACTGTACGCAATAACTTTGCCTTTATATGTTTCAATGCCCTGCATAACATGTGGATGGTGGCCTATTGCAACATCGGCACCTGCGTCGATAAATCTTCTTGCTAGCTGGATCTGAGAGGCTTGAGCGGTATCTTCCAGCTCAACGCCCCAGTGAAACGAGGCAATTACAAAATCATTTTCCGCTGCAGCCTTTCTAACATAGCTTTCAAGAGCAGGCCAGTTTGTCTTGGAATTTGCGATACCTGGTCTTTGACTGGTCACCCAAAATCCGGGTGGCACAACTGAAGAATAGGAGAAAAACGCTATCTTTTTGCCTTTTACGCTCAGAAGAGCCGGGCCATATACTTCCGCATGGTTGACCCCTGCTCCAGCGTGGTAGATACTGCTTTGGTCAAGGGCTTTTATTGTGTCAACAAATGCATCCGGGCCGTAATCCATTATATGGTTGTTGGCAAGTGAAACTAAGTTAATTCCTGCAGATCGCATAGTCCTGGCTACTTCAGGTGAGCTGCGAAAGGTATATTCTTTGCCTTCCACTGCTTGACCCCTGGTTGACAAAGGCCCCTCCAAGTTGCCGACAACAATATCACCCGCCTGAAACACATCTTTTACTCCGACAAAAGGCTCCTCTATCCCCTTGCTTTTTATCATCGAAGCAACCTGTCGGTCAAACATCATATCGCCGCAGCCCAGGAACACGATAGCGTTTGCTTGGCGTTTGCCTTTTGGCCTCTGAACATGCTTATTATCCAGATTATTATCCGCTGATGCCAAGGTGTCAGTGGATTCTTTGGCAGCGGTCATACTGTTTTTGCTAACAGTCTCGATCTTTTTGCCAGCCGAGGAGGTGGTATTGCGCACGGCTCTTCCCTTTAAGAGCCAAAGTGGAACAGCGGCTATGAGAATCAGGATTAAAAGCAGGAGAAAGATTCGCTTATACCTTATCTTTTTTCTTGCCTTTGCCCTTGAATGCCTGGCCGACCTCGAGAACTTGCTTTTTTCGATATCTTGCTGTGGGCGTTGGCTATTCCATTGATTGTTCTCTTCCATATGTCCTTCTGGAGCTTAAATTGGCATTATTTGCAATAAAGTTTCTGTAAAACTATTTTTACAGAGCTATTTTATCCCTAGCATGTACAACCCATAATGACTAACTTGTGGTGGATTTTCAAGTTTTATGTCTTAAGCAATAGATATTTAGAACAGCATGCCAATAAATAGAAATCCTAAACAAAAAGCTCATGCCAAATATAAGATACATGACCTCAGTAACCGTTTGAAGCTCGCTTGAATCTGGTGCTTAAGCTTAAGGGGTCAAGTCTTGTTAAGGGGTCAAGTCTTGAATCTTGCCTGATCCTTGATACAATGAGGTAATTGGCATATTTGCGCTTATGTACTAATTGAAAAAACAGAAGAAGTGCTTTTTAAACTGGCCTACCCTGGATGAACTTGATGAAAATATCTTATCCGTCTCTGACTTAAGAGATAAAAAATAATTGATAAAAACTTTGTAAGCTTTAGAGATGCCAAGATTCAAGACCTGACCCTATTTTCCTAGCAGAGGAAATCGCGTCCCTCCTGGCCCTGGCCCCTGGCTGTTTTTAAGATGAACATTCTCGTAGTGGAAGTGATGGCTCTTTGTCAAGAATATGTGCCATTGCAACTAGTGCGTATAAAATACATAAATGCGCAGGAACGTCCCAGACTCCCTTATGCACATATAAGTATTTGTGGTATTTGTAGGAACGTCCCGGTTGCCGGTTGCCTTCAACCTGGAGTTTAAACTTTCCTGAGTATTTCTTTCGTGTTCTTCCCATGGCAACCATTCCTTTCATATCCTTGATTTTACAGGTTGCCATTCACTCTTGAGCATACTGGTTCAAGCTGGCGGGTTCATATCCTCCGATCCCCCCTTAATTTGTTTCCTAACCTGCAATAATCTTGCTATTAATCGTAATAGAGGACCTACGGTAAAACCAATAACGCTAACGAACAAATAAGACCTATCATACGTCTTATCGATGATACTCATTATGGAGACCACGGTGTATGCTGTACCAAGAAGTATCAAGGCAGAACCCCAACGTCGAAGGCTTGATATTATATCCTTTCTCGAAGCTTTATCTTTCATTCGTACGCCTTTATCCTAGATAGAATTTACCAAGTGCTCTAGGCTACCGTAGTTGATAAACACCAATACGTATAATGTAGTATCCTTGGTTTTTCAACCAACCTTTCTTTATTGTTTCAGTAACTGCGCCTATAAGACCTGAAAGTCCAAGATCTTTTACGGTAGGCAGTTTGTCTAGCCCATATCTCTTGAGAACAAGCAGTACTGCAATAGATTCAACAGCTGTTACAGTACTAACAGAAATGCCTACAAACTGGATTCCATTAGCGTGCCATTTTCTTTTACCATGAACTATAGGCACCCAATAACCGCCAGTCTCAAAAAAGCCAGTAGAGTACCAGATCGGTCCGATATGATTGTGCCTAACTTCTCGGCCATTGTACCAATAATAGTGTAATCCTTCCGGATCCACCCTATTTACCGGATCCCCCTCACAGTAAGTGTACGGGTTCTGGCTAGCTGGTCTATTCTCAAAGCCGGCAAATCTATCCTTTGAGGTAAACCTGCCTATCTCTGGATCATAGTAGCGGCTCTTTAAGAAATATAGCCCGGTTTCTTTGTC